>NZ_BAAGDE010000075.1:0-25689 GCF_054660795.1 Mycobacterium sp. MUNTM1 | reverse complement strand
CAAAGAATGGGGCGTAGTGGGGGATTGTGGGGTATGGTGGCTGCAGTGTTTGGGTGACCCCATAGGGGAGGTGAGCTGGTGTTTCTCGGCACCTACACGCCCAAACTCGACGACAAGGGGCGGCTGACGCTGCCCGCCAAGTTTCGCGACGCGCTGGCAGGGGGGTTGATGGTCACCAAGAGCCAGGACCACAGCCTCGCCGTCTACCCGCGGGCGGAATTCGAGCAGCTGGCCCGCCGCGCGAGCAAGGCCTCGCGGAGCAACCCCGAGGCCCGGGCGTTTCTCCGCAATCTCGCCGCCGGCACCGACGAGCAGCATCCCGACGCGCAGGGCCGGATCACGTTGTCGGCCGATCACCGGCGCTACGCGAACCTCACGAAGGACTGCGTGGTCATCGGCGCGATCGACAACCTCGAGATCTGGGACGCGCAGGCCTGGCAGGACTACCAAGAGACCCACGAAGAGAACTTCTCCGCGGCCAGCGATGAAGCACTCGGCGACATCATCTGAGGCGCATGCCCGTGCAACGTGGCCTCTGCCCGAACCGACCCTGGCGTACTTCCCCAACGCCAGGTTCGCGACTTCGGTCAGAGACCTCGATGCAGGGGCTGCCCACCTTCCCGAGCACCTGGTAAGGCCGGTCCGGGCGGCGCGGGCCGTCAGCGGCGCGCGGTCCCGTCGCTGCGGGGTCCGAGTGGCCGACGGGTGCCGGCAGATCCGTGGAGGCGTTGCGGTGGCTGACAATTCGAGTTCCGACGATCACGGGCACGTCCCCGTCCTCCTGGAACGCTGCGTCGAACTGCTCACGCCCGCACTGACCCGCCACCACCCCGACGGGTCGGGGGCGACGCTGCTGGACGCCACGCTCGGCGCCGGCGGACACGCGGAACGGTTCCTCGCCGACCTGCCGGGCCTGCGGCTGATCGGACTCGACCGCGATCCTTCCGCGCTGGACATCGCCGGGGCCCGGCTGGCCCGCTTCGCCGACCGGGTCACGCTGGTGCACACGCGCTACGACGGCATCGCCGCGGCGCTGGACGAATCAGGTTATGCGGCAACCGAATCGGTGGACGGAATGCTGTTCGACCTCGGGGTGTCGTCCATGCAGCTCGATCGCGCCGAGCGGGGCTTCGCCTACGCCCAGGACGCGCCGCTGGACATGCGGATGGACCCGTCGTCGTCGCTGACCGCGGCCGACATCGTCAACACCTACGACGAGGCGGAGCTGGCTAACATCTTGCACCGCTACGGCGAGGAGCGGTTCGCGCGCCGCATCGCCGCGCACATCGTGCGCCGGCGCGCCCGCGAGCCGTTCACCTCGACCTCAGACCTGGTAGCCCTGCTCTACGAAGCGATTCCGGCCGCGGCCCGGCGCACCGGCGGGCACCCGGCCAAGCGCACGTTCCAGGCGCTGCGGGTCGCGGTCAACGACGAGCTGGACACGCTGCGCCGTGCCCTCCCGGCCGCCCTGGACGCCCTGGACGTCGGCGGGCGCATCGTCGTGATGGCCTACCAATCGCTGGAGGACCGGATTGTCAAGCGGCTCTTCGCCCAGGCGGTCGCGTCGCGCACCCCGGTGGATCTGCCGGTCGAGCTTCCCGGCCATGAGCCGCGATTCCGGGCCCTGACGCACGGCGCCGGGCGCGCCGACGCGACCGAGGTCGAACGCAATCCACGCAGTGCCGCAGTGCGATTGCGGGCACTGCAACGAATGGAATCACAGCACGCAAGCGGGAAAGGCGACGCATGAGAGCAGAGCGCGAGACGTCCAAACGGCGCGGCGGCACCGACCGTCGGGGTGGACGCGACGGTTCTGCCCGGCGGAGCCGTCGGCCCGCGGCCGAATCCGGCTCGGCGCGGCGCGCCCGGAACGGCCGCACCTCGGCGCCCGCCCGCGAGGCCCGCGCACCCAAGTCCGGACCGCAGACCAGCCCCATCGCCCGGCCGGTCGAGCGGCCGGCCCGGCCGAAGAGCACCAGCCAGGCCAAGGCGCGGGCCAAGGCGCGGAAAGCCAAGGCGCCCAAGGTTGTTCGCCCCCGCCTTACCGAGCGGCTGGCCGCCCGGCTGGCGGCGATCGACCTGCGGCCGCGGACGCTGGCCAGCAAGGTCCCGTTCGTCGTGCTGATCATCGGCGCGCTGGGCGTCGGGCTCGGGCTGACGCTATGGCTGTCCACCGACTCCGCCGAGCGGTCCTACAAGCTGAGCCACGCCCGGGAGCGGACCCGGCTGCTGCAGCAGCAGAAGGAGGCGCTGGAGCGCGACGTGCGCGAGGCCGAGGCCGCGCCGGCGCTGGCGGAGGCCGCCCGCAAGCAGGGCATGATCCCGAGCAGAGACACCGCGCACCTGGTCCAGGACGCGTCCGGGAACTGGGTGGTGGTCGGTGACCCCAAGCCGGCCGACGGCGTTCCGCCGCCGCCGCTGAACAACAAGCTCCCCGACGAGGCGCCGCAGCCGCCCAAGCCACCGGCCGCCCCGCCCGAAGTCTCGATGCGGCTGGAACCCGCCCCCGGTGGCCCCGCCCCGCCGAGGACAGGGCCCGAAGCGCTGCTGCGCGCGCCCGACGGCGCGTCGACGGTGGGCGGGCAGCACCTGCCACCGGCGGTGCCGCCGGTGCCCGGCGCGCCTGCCGCACCCGGTGTGCCGGTGCCGGGTACGCTGCCCGGCATGCCAGGCGGACCGGCGACGGGTGCATTGCCCGGCTTGCCCGCTGCCCCGGTCACCGGACGCGCCCCCGGTGTGCTGCCGGGATTGCCCACGCCGGGGCTGCCCACGCCGGGATTGCCGATGCCGGCCGGGCCCGCGACCGCGCCGGTGCCGGCCGAGGTGCCAATTCCTTTGGGCGGGCTGCCGGTTCCGGCTCCTGGCCAGATGCCCGCGCCGTTGCCCGCGGAGATTCCGGTCCCGCTGCAGCTGGGCCGCCCCGCGGCGCCGGCCCAACCGGTGGTTCCCGCCGCGCCGGCCAACGGCCTGCCCGGGCCGGCGGTCGCCGCGCCGCCAGGTGCCCCCAGGTGAGCCGCGCCGAATCCCCGCGGGCACGCCGGTCGCAGTCGGCGCGGCCGACACGTGGTCCCCGTAAGGACTTGGCGGGCAAGGGCGCACGGCAACCC
The DNA here is from genome assembly GCF_054660795.1 of Mycobacterium sp. MUNTM1. NCBI lineage: Bacteria > Bacillati > Actinomycetota > Actinomycetes > Mycobacteriales > Mycobacteriaceae > Mycobacterium > Mycobacterium sp. MUNTM1. Next base: position 22,582 of record NZ_BAAGDE010000075.1, on the reverse strand, counting down.
AAGCGTCGCCCGAAACCGCAGCAGGCCGACGACGGCCGCGATGTGCGGGAACCGAAGCGATTCCGGAAGGCCAAGCAGGCCAAGGGCGTCGGGCCGGCCCAGCGGTCCGAGGCGGCCACGGCCGGGCACTCGGCGCGGGAGCGTCGCACCCGCCAGATCGTCGAGTTGACCAGCCGCGGCGGGTCATTCGTCTTCCGGCACCGCGCCGGCAACGTGGTGATCCTGGTGCTCATGCTGGTGGCCGCCTCCCAGCTGTTCGTCTTGCAGGTGACCAGCGCCCCGTCGCTGCGCGCCCAGGCCGCCGGACAGCTCAAGGTCACCGACGTGGAAAAGGCGGTGCGCGGCAGCATCATCGACCGTCGCAAAGACCAGCTCGCCTTCACCATCGAGTCGCGTGCGCTGACGTTCCAGCCGAAACGGATCCGCAAGCAACTGGAGGAGGCCAAGGCCAAGAACTCGACCGCCCCCGATCCGCAGCAGCGGCTGCGCGATATCGCCAAGGAGGTCTCCAGCCGGCTGGGCAACAAGCCCGATTCGGCGACCGTCTTGAAGAAGCTACAAACCGACGACAACTTCGTCTACCTGGCCCGTGCCGTGGATCCCGCTGTCGCCAGTGCGATTTCGGACAAGTATCCCGAGGTCGGCTCCGAGCGCCAGGATCTGCGCCAGTACCCGGGCGGGTCGTTGGCGGCCAACATCGTCGGCGGCATCGACTGGGACGGTCACGGCCTGCTGGGGCTGGAGGAGGCCATGGACTCGGTGCTGTCCGGCACCGACGGCTCGGTCACCTACGACCGCGGATCCGACGGCGTGGTCATCCCCGGCAGCTACCGCAACCGGCATCGGGCGGTCAACGGCTCGATGGTGCAGCTGACCCTCGACGACGACATCCAGTTCTACGTGCAGCAGCAGGTTCAGCAGGCCAAGAATGTGTCCGGCGCGCACAATGTTTCGGCCGTCGTGCTCGACGCGAAGACCGGCGAGGTGTTGGCGATGGCCAACGACAACACCTTCGACCCCTCCCAGGACATCGGCCGGCAGGGCGACAGGCAGCTGGGCAACCTGGCGGTGTCGTCGCCGTTCGAGCCCGGCTCGGTGAACAAGGTGATCACCGCGTCGTCGGTCATCGAGTACGGCCTGTCCAATCCCGATGAGGTGCTGCAGGTCCCCGGCACCATCCAGATGGGCGGGGTGTCCATCCACGACGCATGGGATCACGGCGTGATGCCCTACACCACCACCGGCGTGTTCGGAAAGTCCTCCAACGTCGGCACTTTGATGCTCGCCCAGCGCGTCGGCCCGGAGCGCTTCTACGACATGGTCCGCAAATTCGGTCTCGGGCAACGCACCAACGTGGGCCTGCCCGGCGAGAGCGCGGGACTGGTGCCGCCGATCGACCAGTGGTCGGGCAGCACCTTCTCCAACCTGCCCATCGGCCAGGGCCTTTCGATGACGCTGCTGCAGATGACCGGCATGTATCAGGCGATCGCCAACGACGGCCTGCGGATACCTCCGCGGATCATCAAGGCCACCATCGCCCCCGACGGCACGCGCACCGAGGAGCCGCGCCCGGACGGCGTGCGGGTGGTCTCGCCGCAGACGGCGCAGACCGTGCGCAACATGCTGCGCGCCGTCGTGCAGAAGGACCCGATGGGTTACCAGCAGGGCACCGGCTCGGCCGGCGCGGTCACGGGCTACCAGATGGCCGGCAAGACGGGCACCGCGCAGCAGATCAACCCGGCCTGCGGCTGCTACTTCGACAACGTCTACTGGATCACGTTCGCTGGGATGGCCACCGTCGACAACCCCCGCTACGTCATCGGCATCATGATGGACAACCCGGAGCGCAACGCCGACGGCACGCCCGGGCACTCGGCGGCCCCGCTGTTCCACAACATCGCCGGCTGGCTCATGCAGCGCGAGAACGTGCCGCTGTCGCCCGACCCCGGCCCGCCGCTGACCCTGCAGGCCACCTAGCCGCCAGACGGCCGGCGGCCCCGCCGGCGCGCGGATCGCCTCCCGGCCGGTTGCGGCTAGGTAGGGTGTCATGGCCGATCATGAGGATCACGCGGCGTCAGAGGGAGGTGTGACTGTGCCGGTGCCCACCGGGTTACGCCCCAGCGCCGCCGCCGGCGCGCGGCTATCCGCGCTCGCCGACCAGGTCGGCGCGGTGGCGGCCGACGGCCCGGGCCAGGAGACCGTGGTGCCCGACGTGACGATCACCGGTGTGACGCTGCGCGCCCAGGACGTGCGGCCCGGTGACCTGTTCGCCGCGCTGCCCGGCCTGACGACGCACGGGGCCCGCTACGCCGCCGAGGCGATCGAACGCGGCGCGGCCGCCGTGCTCACCGACCCCGCCGGCGTCGCGGAGATGGCCGCGACCGGAGCGGCGACCGTGCCGACGCTGGTGCATCCAGACCCCCGCGGCGTGCTCGGCGGGCTGGCCGCCACGGTGTACGGGCGCCCGTCCGAGCGGGTCGCCGTCATCGGCATCACCGGCACCTCCGGCAAGACCACCACCACCTATATGGTCGAGTCCGGTCTGCGCGCCGCCGGCCGCACGGCCGGGCTGATCGGCACCATCGGGATTCGCATCGACGGCGTCGACGTCCCCAGCGCGCTCACCACGCCGGAGGCCCCCGCCCTGCAGGCGATGCTGGCGGCGATGGCCGAACGGGGCGTCGATACCGTCGTGATGGAGGTCTCCAGCCATGCGCTGGCGTTGGGCCGGGTGGACGGAACCGGCTTCGCGGTCGGCGGTTTCACCAATCTTTCCCGCGATCACCTCGACTTTCACCCGACCATGGAAGACTACTTCGACACCAAAGCCCTGCTGTTCGAGCCGAATTCGCCGCTGCGGGCACGCCGCGTGGTGGTGTGCATCGACGACGAGGCCGGGCGGGCCATGGCGGTTCGGGCCGGCGACGCGATCACGGTCAGCGCCGAGGGCAGGCCCGCGAATTGGCGCGCCGTCGACGTGGCCCCGGTGGGCGCCGGGGGACAGCGGTTCACCGTCATCGACCCCGCCGGGGCGAAGCACCAGGTCGAGGTCCCGCTGCCCGGGCACTACAACGTCGCCAATTGCCTTCTGGCGCTGGCCCTTCTGGACGCGGTGGGAGTATCACCGGAGCGGGCGGCGCCGGGGCTGCGGCAGACCCGCGTGCCGGGACGGATGGAACAGATCGACGCGGGGCAGGACTTCCTGGCGCTGGTCGACTACGCCCACAAGCCGGGCGCTTTGCGCGCGGTGCTGACCACGCTGGCGCGTCCGGGCCGGCGCGTGGCGGTGGTGTTCGGCGCGGGCGGCGAGCGCGATCCGGGCAAGCGGGGGCCGATGGGCGCGACGGCCGCCGAGCTGGCCGACCTGGTCGTCGTCACCGACGACAATCCGCGCGGCGAGGACCCGGCGTCGATTCGCCGCGAGATCCTGGCGGGCGCGAACGAAAGTGGTTGCGCGACAGAGGTTGTCGAGGTCGCCGATCGGCGCGACGCGATCAGGCACGCCGTCGCCTGGGCCGGCCCCGGCGACGTGGTGCTGATCGCCGGCAAGGGCCACGAAACCGGGCAACGCACCGGCGACGTGGTCCGCCCGTTCGACGACCGCGTCGAGCTGGCGCAGGCGTTGGAGGATCGCGCATGATCGAGTTGACCGTCGCGCAGATCGCCGACATCGTCGGCGGCACGTTGTCCGACATCTCGCCGCAGGACGCCGCGAAACTGCGCGTCACCGGGACCGTCGAATTCGACTCGCGCGCCGTCAAGCCCGGTGGCCTGTTCCTGGCGCTGCCGGGCGCACGCTCGGACGGGCACGACCATGCGGCCTCGGCCGTGGCGGCCGGCGCGGTCGCGGTGTTGGCCGCGCGGCCGGTCGGGGTTCCCGCCGTCGTCGTGGCACCCGATGCGGCGTCGGGGTCGCGGGCCGGGGTGCTCGAGCACGACCCGGACGGTTCGGGGGCCGCGGTGCTGGCCGCGCTGGCCAAGCTGGCCAAGGCGGTGGCCACCGAACTGGTGGCCGGCGGGCTGACCATCGTCGGCATCACCGGGTCGTCGGGCAAGACGTCGACCAAGGACCTGGTGGCCGCCGTGCTGGCGCCGCTGGGCGAGGTGGTGGCCCCGCCCGGGTCGTTCAACAACGAGCTGGGGCATCCGTGGACGGTGCTGCGCGCGACGGCCGACACCGACTACCTGCTCCTCGAGATGTCGGCCCGGCATCCCGGCAACATCGCCGCGCTGGCCGACATCGCCACACCGTCCATCGGGGTGGTGCTCAACGTCGGCACCGCGCACCTGGGCGAGTTCGGCTCACGCGAGGCCATCGCCCAGACGAAATCCGAACTGCCGCAATCTATTCCGTCATCCGGCGTGGTGATCCTGAACGCCGACGATCCGGCGGTTGCGGAGATGGCGAACGTCACCGCGGCCCGGGTGGTCCGGGTCGGCCGCGCCGAGCACACCAACGCGGGCCCCACCGACCTGTGGGCCGGGCCGGTGTCGCTCGACGAGCTGGCCAGGCCGCGGTTCACCCTGCACCGGCGCGAGGCGTCGGGGGTCGCGCAGGTGCAGGTGCAACTCGGCGTCTACGGCGATCACCAGGTGGGCAACGCGCTGTGCGCGGCCGCGGTCGCGCTGGAATGCGGCGCCGGCCTCGACCAGGTGGCGGCCGCACTCGCCGGGACGGGGCCGGTGTCCCGGCACCGCATGCAGGTCACCACCCGCGCCGACGGGGTTACCGTGATCGACGATGCCTACAACGCCAACCCCGATTCGATGCGGGCCGGGTTGCAGGCGCTGGCCTGGATCGCCCACGGCGGGGGCGCGGGCGGCGGCCAAAGCCCCGCCGAAAAGCGCAGGAGCTGGGCGGTGCTCGGCGAGATGGCTGAGCTGGGTGAGGACGCCATCGCCGAGCACGATCGCATCGGCCGGCTGGCCGTGCGCTTAGATGTGTCTCGACTCGTTGTCGTGGGAAGTGGGAGGTCGATGAGCGCCATGCACCACGGAGCGGTCATGGAGGGTTCCTGGGGCGCAGCCGATCAGGGGGCCGTCAACGTCGCCGACAGCGACGCCGCCCTAGCGTTGTTGCAGGCCGAGGTGCAACCCGGCGACGTCGTGCTGGTCAAGGCGTCGAACTCCGCCGGGCTCGGTGCGCTGGCCGACGCGCTTGCCCGTGACGATCGCGAGGGCGGCGAAGCCGGGCGAAGCGGGTCGTCACCAGAAGAGTCAGGGACTGGCCGATGAGGCAGATCCTGATCGCCGTCGCCGTCGCACTGACCGTATCGATCCTGCTGACCCCTGCGCTGATCCGGCTGTTCACCCGGCAGGGCTTCGGCCACCACACCCGCGAGGACGGCCCGCCGACCCACCACGCCAAACGCGGCACGCCGTCGATGGGCGGCGTGGCTATCCTGGCCGGCATCTGGGCGGGCTACGTGGGCACGCATCTGGCCGGGATGGCCTTCGACGGCGAGGGCGTCACCGTCTCGGGCCTGTTGGTGCTGGGCCTGGCGACCGTGCTCGGCGGCGTCGGATTCCTCGACGACCTGATCAAGATCCGCAGGTCGCGCAACCTCGGCCTGAACAAGACGGCCAAGACCATCGGGCAGGTGGCGGCCGCGGTGCTGTTCGGCGTGCTGGCGCTGCAGTTCCACAACAACAACGGCCTGACGCCGGCCAGCGCGGACCTGTCCTACGTGCGCGAGATCGCCACCGTCACACTGGCTCCGGGCCTGTTCGTATTGTTCTGCGTGGTCGTGGTCAGCGCCTGGTCCAACGCGGTCAACTTCACCGACGGCCTGGACGGGCTGGCCGCCGGGAGCATGGCGATGGTCACCGCCGCCTACGTGTTGATCACCTTCTGGCAGTACCGCAACGCCTGCGTCACCGCCCCGGGGCTGGGCTGCTACAACGTGCGCGATCCGCTGGACCTGGCGCTGGTCGCGGCCGCCACCGCGGGCGCCTGCATCGGCTTTTTGTGGTGGAACGCCGCGCCCGCCAAGATCTTCATGGGCGACACCGGATCGCTGGCCCTGGGCGGCATCATCGCGGGCCTCTCGGTCACCAGCCGCACCGAGATCCTCGCCGTCGTGCTGGGTTCGTTGTTCGTCGCCGAGGTCAGCTCGGTTGTGTTGCAGATCTTGACTTTTCGCACCACCGGGCGCCGGGTGTTCCGGATGGCGCCCTTCCATCACCATTTCGAACTGGCCGGCTGGGCCGAGACCACGGTCATCATCCGCTTCTGGCTGCTCACCGCGATCGCCTGCGGCCTGGGCGTGGCCCTTTTCTACGGTGAGTGGCTGGGCGCGATAGGTGCCTGATGAGCGGTCTTGAACCCCTGGCGCCCGGCGCGCCGGTGCTGGTGGCCGGCGGCGGGGTGACGGGCAAGGCGGTGCTGGCGGCGCTGACGAGATTCGGCGCGGCACCGACGCTGTGCGACGACGACCCGGCCCGGCTGCGCGGCTACGCCGACGCGGGGGTGGCGACCGCGTCCACCTCGACGGCCACCGATGAGATCGCCCGGTACGCGCTGGTGGTCACCAGTCCCGGCTTCGCGCCGACCGCGCCGCTGCTGGTCGCCGCCGCGGCGGCCGGGGTGCCGATCTGGGGTGACGTGGAGCTGGCCTGGCGGCTCGACGCCGCGAGCCATTACGGGCCGCCGCGGCGCTGGCTGGTGGTGACCGGGACCAACGGCAAGACGACCACCACGTCGATGCTGCACGCCATGCTGACCGCCGGCGGCCGGCGCAGCCTGCTGTGCGGCAACATCGGCGACCCGGTGCTCGACGTCCTGGAACATCCCGCCGAATTGCTGGCCGTCGAGCTGTCCAGCTTCCAATTGCATTGGGCGCCTTCGCTGAAGCCCGAGGCCGGTGCGGTGCTCAACATCGCCGAAGACCACCTGGACTGGCACGGCAGCCTGGACGCCTACGCCGCGGCGAAGGCGCGGGTGCTCGATGGTCGGGTGGCGGTGGCGGGCCTGGACGACGCCCGGGCGGCGGCGCTGCTGGACACCGCCCGCGCGCCGGTGCGGGTCGGCTTCCGGCTGGGACAACCGGCGGCGGGGGAGCTGGGCGTGCGCGAGGGCCACCTGGTCGACCGCGCCTTCGCCGACGACCTGGCCCTGCTGCCGGTCGACTCCATCCCGGTGCCGGGGCCGGTCGGGGTGCTCGACGCGCTGGCCGCCGCGGCGCTGGCGCGCTGCGTCGACGTACCGGCCGAGGCGATCGCGGCCGCGATCGCCTCCTTTCGGGTGGGCCGGCACCGGGCCGAAGTCGTGGCCGTCGCGGACGGCATCACCTACGTCGACGACTCCAAGGCCACCAATCCCCACGCCGCCGAGGCGTCCGTGCTGGCCTACCCCCGCGTCGTCTGGATAGCCGGCGGCCTGCTGAAGGGCGCCTCGGTCGACGCCGAGGTCGCCAGGATGGCGTCGCGGCTGGTCGGGGCGGTGCTGATCGGCCGAGATCGGCACGAGGTTGCAGAGGCGTTATCGCGACACGCGCCGGATGTCCCCGTCCTGCACGTTGTGACAGGCGAGGATGCTGGTATGGATGCGACTGCTGTGGTTCCTGGGGCAGATGTGACAGAAGTGAAACAAACGGGTGACAATCTGGGCTCGGCGGTGATGAACGCGGCGGTGGCCGCGGCGCGTACCGTGGCGCGGCCCGGTGACACCGTCCTGCTGGCACCTGCGGGCGCATCGTTCGACCAATTCGCCGGTTACGCCGACCGTGGCGACGCGTTCGCCGCTGCCGTCCGCGCGGCGCTCCGGTAGGGCGGGCGTGGGTAACCCACTGACCCGGCTGCTGGGCCGGGGGAAAGACGCCACCGAAACCGTCACGGCCAAGCCGGGCCCGGCCGAGGACGCCGGCGCGGAGGACGCCGAAACCGACACCGCCGCGGAGCCCAAGTCCGGGCCGGACACCAAGGCCCAGCAGAAGGCCGACAAGCCGCGCAAGGCCAAGAAGGACGAGGCCGCCCGCGAGGGCGGCACGCACAGCCGATTCGGCGCCTGGCTGGGCCGGCCCATGACGTCGTTTCACCTGATCATCGCCATCGCCGGATTGCTGACCACGCTCGGGCTGATCATGGTGCTGTCGGCGTCCGGCGTGCGGTCCTACGACGCCGACGGATCGGCCTGGGTGATCTTCGGCAAGCAGGTGCTGTGGACCGTGATCGGGCTCATCGCCTGCTACGCCTCACTGCGGATGTCGGTGCGGTTCATCCGCCGCGTCGCGTTCACCGGCTACGTCGTCACGATCATCCTGCTGGTGCTGGTGCTCGTTCCCGGTATCGGCAACCTGGCTAATGGATCTCGTAAGTGGTTCGTGGTCGCGGGCTTCTCCATGCAGCCCTCCGAGCTAGCCAAGATCGCCTTCGCCATCTGGGGTGCGCACATGTTGGCCGCCCGCCGGCTGGAGCGGGCGAGCCTGCGCGAACTGCTGATTCCGCTGGTGCCCGCGGCGGTGATCGCCCTGGCGCTGATCGTCGCGCAGCCCGACCTCGGGCAGACGGTGTCGCTGGGCATCATCCTGCTAGCCCTGCTGTGGTACGCGGGCCTGCCGCTGCGCGTGTTCGTCACCTCGTTGCTGGCGGTCTTCGTCGCCGGCGCGGTCCTGGCCATGTCGGCCGGCTACCGGTCGGACCGGGTGCGGTCCTGGATCAACCCCGAGAACGACCCGCAGGACACCGGCTACCAGGCCCGGCAGGCCAAATTCGCGCTGGCGCACGGCGGAATCTTCGGCGACGGCCTGGGCCAGGGCGTCGCCAAATGGAACTACCTGCCCAACGCGCACAACGATTTCATCTTCGCGATCATCGGCGAGGAACTCGGATTCATCGGCGCCTTCGCGCTGCTGGTGCTGTTCGGGCTGTTCGCCTACACCGGCATGCGGATCGCCCGCCGCTCGGCCGACCCGTTCCTGCGGCTGCTGACAGCCACCACCACCATGTGGGTGCTGGGCCAGGCCTTCATCAACATCGGCTACGTCATTGGCATCCTCCCGGTCACCGGTATTCAGCTGCCGCTGATTTCCGCCGGTGGAACATCAACCGCGGCAACGCTTTTCATGATCGGCATCATGGCCAACGCCGCTCGTCACGAACCCGAGGCGGTGGCCGCGCTGAGGGCCGGCCGCGACGACAAGGTGAACCGGATACTGCGGCTGCCGCTGCCCGAGCCATACTCGCCGACGCGCCTGGAGGCGTTCCGCGATCGCAAGCGTGCCCGCCCGAAGTCGGCCGAGCCGCCGCGCAAGGGCGCCGCCGCGCCGGGCCGGAAGGCCCCCCGCAAGGCCGCCCAGAAGGCCTCCCAGAAAGCCGACGCACCGCTGCGGCCGGCGCTACCGCGAACGGGCGGGCGGCCGGCCCGCCAGACTGGGGGTACCGCTCGATCACGGGCGAGGCATCATGGATCTGGCCAGCGCCGCGTCAGCCAGGCGGCCGGCCAGCGTCAGCCACGACGCGCTCGCGCACTGGAAGGTCAGCGTTACGGGTGAACGACACGGTCAACAAGCCGACCGGCGGGCAGGGGGTAAACCCTTCGCCCGCCGGTGCCGCGTTGTCGTCTTTTAAGCCGCTGTCGGTGGTGCTGGCCGGCGGCGGAACCGCCGGCCACGTCGAGCCGGCGATGGCCGTCGCCGACGCGCTGAGCGCCCTCGACCCGCAGGTCAGGATCACCGCGCTGGGCACCGCCCGCGGGCTGGAGACCCGGCTGGTGCCCGAGCGCGGCTATGACCTCCAGCTCATCACGCCGGTGCCGCTGCCGCGCAAACCCAGCGGCGACCTGGCCCGGCTGCCCTCGCGGGTGTGGCGGGCCGTCCGGGAAACCCGCGCCGTGCTCAGGGCGGTCGACGCCGACGTGGTGATCGGTTTCGGCGGGTACGTGGCGCTGCCGGCCTACCTGGCCGCCCGCGGGGTCTCGCCGGGCAAGCCGCGGGTCCCGGTGGTGATCCACGAGGCCAATGCCAGCGCCGGGCTGGCCAACCGGGTCGGCGCCCGCACCGCCGAGCGGGTGCTGTCCGCGGTGGCCGAATGCGGGCTGCCGCGCGCCGAGGTGGTCGGGGTGCCGGTGCGCGAGACCATCACGGCGCTGGACCGCGCGGCGTTGCGCGACGAGGCGCGCCGCTTCTTCGGGTTCGCGGATGACGCGCGCGTGCTGCTGGTGTTCGGGGGGTCGCAGGGCGCGGCCTCGCTGAACCGGGCCGTGTCCGGGGCGGCCGCCGGGTTGGCCGCCGCCGGCGTGGCCGTCCTGCACGCGCACGGCCCCAAGAACACGCTCGACCTGCGCGAGCCCCAGCCCGGCGACCCGCCGTACGTAGCGGTGCCCTACCTCGACCGGATGGACCTGGCGTATTCGGCCGCCGACCTGGTGATCTGCCGGTCCGGCGCGATGACGGTCGCCGAGGTGTCGGCGGTGGGCCTGCCGGCCATCTACGTGCCGCTGCCGATCGGCAACGGGGAGCAGCGGCTCAACGCGCTGCCCGTGGTCAACGCCGGCGGCGGCATGATCGTCGCCGACGCCGACCTGACGCCCGAGCTGGTGGCCCGGGAAGTGGCGGGGCTGGTGGGCGACCCGCCGCGGCTGGCGGCCATGACGACCGCCGCGGCGCGGGTGGGGCACCCCGACGCGGCGCGCCAGGTCGCCCAGGCGGCGCTGGACATAGCCAGGAAGGCCCGGCTAGGCCGCTTGAGTGCCCGGTGGACCGGGGAAACCTCGTGAACACCGAACAGCTGCCGCCCGAGCTGCAGCGGGTGCACATGGTCGGCATCGGGGGAGCCGGCATGTCGGGCATCGCCCGCATCCTGCTCGACCGCGGCGGGCTGGTCTCCGGCTCGGATGCCAAGGAGTCGCGCGGCATTCACGCGCTGCGGGCCCGGGGCGCGCAGATCAACATCGGCCACGACGCGTCCTCGCTGGACCTGTTGCCCGGCGGCGCCACCGCGGTTATCACCACGCACGCCGCCATCCCGAAGACCAACCCCGAGCTCGTCGAGGCCCGGCGGCGCGGCATCCCGGTGATCCTGCGGCCGGCCGTGCTGGCCAAGCTGATGAACGGCCGCACCACGTTGATGGTCACCGGCACGCACGGCAAGACGACGACGACGTCGATGTTGATCGTGGCGCTGCAGCACTGCGGGCGCGACCCGTCGTTCGCGGTCGGCGGCGAGATGGGCGAGGCGGGCACCAACGCCCACCACGGCAGCGGCGACTGCTTCGTCGCGGAGGCCGACGAAAGCGACGGCTCGCTGCTGGAATACACGCCCAACGTCGCCGTGGTCACCAACATCGAGACCGATCACCTGGACTTCTACGGCAGCGCCGACGCCTATGTCGCGGTGTTCGACGCCTTCGTGGAGCGGCTGGCGCCCGGTGGGGCGCTGGTGGTGTGCGTCGACGACCCGGGGGCCGAGGCGCTGGCCCGGCGCACGGCCGAGCTGGGCATCCGGGTGCTGCGGTACGGATCGCCGCGCGCCGGCGACGAACTTGCCGCGACGTTGTTGTCGTGGCAGCAGCAGGGCACCGAGGCGGTCGCGCAGATCCGGCTGGCCCCCGCACTGGACCCGGAGCAGCACCCGCGGGTGATGCGGTTGTCGGTGCCCGGCCGTCACATGGCGCTCAACGCGATGGGCGCGCTGCTGGCGGCGCTCGAGATCGGCGCCCCGATCGAGGCTGTGCTGGACGGCCTGGCCGGCTTCGAGGGCGTGCGCCGCCGGTTCGAACTGGTCGGCAGCGCGGCCTCGGTGCGGGTGTTCGACGACTACGCCCATCACCCGACGGAGATCGTCGCCACGCTGGCGGCGGTGCGCACCCTGCTCGAGCAAAGCGGTGACGGCCGCAGCATCGCGGTGTTCCAGCCTCATTTGTATTCGCGGACAAAGGCTTTCGCCGAGGAGTTCGGGCAGGCCCTGGACGCGGCGGACGAGGTTTTCGTGCTCGATGTCTACGGCGCCCGCGAACAACCGCTGGCCGGTGTCAGCGGGGCCAGCGTCGCCGAGCACGTCAGCGTGCCGGTGCGGTATCTCCCGCACTTCGCCTCGGCGGCCGAGCAGGTGGCGGCGGCGGCCGGGCCCGGCGACGTCATCGTCACCATGGGCGCCGGCGACGTGACCCTGCTGGGGCCCGAGATCGTCACGGCGTTGCGGGTGCGCGCCAACCGCGGCGCCCCCGGGGCGTTGCGATGACGGAGCCGGACGACCCCGTCCCGGCCAGCGCGCTCGGCGAACCGGTGGAGGGTCGGCCCGCCGGCGACATCACCGAACCGCTCGCCACCGGTACGGGCGGGGGCCGGCCCGGGGCCGACGCGGGCGACGGTCAGGGGGCCAACCAGGGCGAGGTCGAGGGGCCTCGCCGGCGCGCCCGCCGGGAGCGGGCCGAGCGCCGCGCCGCGCAGGCCCGGGCCACCGCCATCGAAGAGGCCCGCCGGGAGGCGAAGCGCCGGGCCAGCGGACGGCTGATCAACGAGCCCAAACCCGTTGCGCGGGGCGTGGTTCGGGGGCTGAAGATGCTGCTGGTGACGGTCTTGCTGGTGATCGTCGGCATCGGGCTGGCCCTGATTCTCTACTTCACCCCCGCGATGTCGGCCCGCAACATCGTCGTTGTCGGCACCGGCGTGGTGACCCGGGAAGAGGTCCTGGACGCGGCGCGGGTGCGGATCGGGACGCCGCTGTTGCAGATCAACACCAACCAGGTCGCCGACCGGGTGGCGGCGATCCGGCGGGTGGCCAGCGCGCGGGTGCAGCGCCAGTATCCGTCGGCGCTGCGGATCACCATCGTCGAGCGAATCCCGGTGGCGGTCAAGGACTTTCCCGACGGCCCGCATCTCTTCGACCGCGACGGCGTGGACTTCGCGACCGGGCCGCCGCCGCCTGCGCTGCCGTACCTCGACGTCGCCGACCCGGGGCCGAACGACCCGGCGACCAAGGCGGCCCTGCAGGTGCTGACCGCGCTGCGCCCCGAGGTCGAGGGCCAGGTCGGCCGCATCGCCGCTCCCTCGGTGGCCTCGATCACCCTGACTCTGGGCGACGGCCGGGTGGTGATCTGGGGGACCACCGACCGCACCGACGAGAAGGCCGAGAAGCTGGCCGCGCTGCTGACCCAGCCCGGCAAGACCTACGACGTGTCCAGCCCGGACCTGCCGACGGTCAAGTAGCGATCTTCGTCACGTCGCGCCGCGCGATGCGCCGCCGAGCAGCGCGCACGCGGCCCAAACGGGGGAAAATTGCGCAAAATTTGCGGGGCGCGTGTCGGCGCGCCTGCGGGGTTAGGGCGCGCCATACCCATACCGTTCTGGTTGCGCGGAACTACTTGACATAACTCTAACTCTATGGTTGAGGTTGAGGGTTTGCCAGGGAGGTCCCGCGAACGTCCGGAGGAGCCCACCGCCGGGAGAGCTGAGCCAAGCCCATCAGGGAGGAAGACGAATGATGACCCCCCCGCATAACTACCTGGCCGTCATCAAGGTCGTGGGTATCGGTGGCGGCGGCGTCAACGCCGTCAACCGGATGATCGAACAAGGCCTCAAAGGCGTGGAGTTCATCGCGATCAACACCGACGCGCAGGCGCTGTTGATGAGCGATGCCGACGTCAAACTCGACGTCGGGCGCGAGTCCACGCGTGGCCTGGGGGCCGGGGCGGACCCGGTGGTCGGCCGCAAGGCGGCCGAGGACGCCAAGGACGAGATCGAGGAGTTGCTCCGTGGCGCGGACATGGTGTTCGTCACCGCCGGCGAGGGCGGCGGGACCGGCACCGGCGGGGCGCCCGTCGTCGCCAGCATCGCCCGCAAGCTGGGGGCGCTCACCGTCGGCGTGGTCACCCGGCCGTTCTCGTTCGAGGGCAAGCGGCGCGGCAACCAGGCCGAAAGCGGCATCTCGGCGTTGCGCGAGAGCTGCGACACCCTGATCGTGATCCCCAACGACCGGCTGCTGCAGATGGGCGACGCCGCGGTATCGCTGATGGACGCCTTCCGCAGCGCCGACGAGGTGCTGCTCAACGGTGTGCAGGGCATCACCGACCTGATCACCACGCCGGGTTTGATCAACGTGGACTTCGCCGACGTCAAGGGCATCATGTCCGGCGCGGGCACGGCCCTGATGGGTATCGGTTCGGCCCGTGGCGAGGGCCGCTCGCTCAAGGCCGCCGAGATCGCCATCAACTCGCCGCTGCTGGAAGCCTCGATGGAGGGCGCCCACGGCGTGCTGATGTCCATCGCCGGCGGCAGCGACCTCGGCCTGTTCGAGATCAACGAGGCGGCCTCGCTGGTGCAGGACGCCGCCCACCAGGACGCCAACATCATCTTCGGCACCGTGATCGACGACTCGCTGGGCGACGAGGTGCGCGTCACCGTCATCGCCGCGGGCTTCGACGCCGCGGGCGCCGGGCGCAAACCTGTGATCGGCGGCAGCGCCGATAAGGAGGAGAAGACCGGCGGTGCGCACCGGATCGAGTCGGCGAAGGCGGGCAAGCTCACCTCGACGTTGTTCGAACCGGTCGACGCGGTGAGCGTGCCGGTCCACACCAACGGCTCGACCTTGAATATTGGCGGCGATGACGATGACGTCGACGTGCCGCCGTTCATGCGTCGCTGATTTCGGACCGCGAGCGTGCGTGTTTGCACAAGACACACCGATCCCGTGCGTACTTCTGTGCACCCTCGGCACGAGCGGCGGTTTCCGGATACTGGTCATGTGAGCGTTCGCATCCGGCGGGTGACCACCACCCGCGCCGGTGGTGTCTCGAAACCGCCGTTCGACACCTTCAACCTTGGCGACCACGTCGGGGACGACCCGGCGGCGGTCGCCGACAACCGGGCCCGGCTGGCCGCCACGATCGGGCTGCGCGCCGGCCGCGTGGTGTGGATGAACCAGGTCCACGGTGTTCGGGTGGAGGTGGTCGACGGGGCGCGTGACGCGGCGGTCGACGACACCGACGCGTTGGTCACCCGCACCGCGCGCCTCGCCCTGGCGGTGATCACCGCCGACTGCGTCCCGGTGTTGATGGCCGACGCGCGCGCCGGCGTGGCCGCGGCGGTGCACGCCGGCCGGGTCGGCGCCCAGCGCGGGGTGGTGACCCGCACGGTGGAGAAGATGCTGGAGCTCGGCGCGCGGGCCGAAGACATTTCGGTGTTGTTGGGGCCCGCGGTCAGCGGCCGCAATTACGAAGTGCCCGCGGCCATGGCCGACGAGGTCGAGGCGGCGCTGCCCGGCAGCCGGACCACCACGGCAGCCGGAAGTCCCGGACTTGACCTGCGAGCAGGGATCGCTTGCCAGCTAACGGATTTGGGGGTGACGGCAATAGACATCGATCCGCGCTGCACGGTGGACGACGCTGCGCTGTTCAGTCATCGCCGAGATGCGCCGACCGGCCGGCTGGCCTCACTGATCTGGATGGAGTGACCGCGTGGCGGTGGAGATGCCAGCCGGGGGAGACCGCGAATCGAAATTGACGCACGCATTGGCGTCGGTGCGCTCTCGACTTGCGGCGGCGGCGGAAGCGGCGGGCCGCAATGTCGGCGAAATCGAAGTTCTGCCGATTACCAAATACTTCCCAGCAACCGATGTTGTGACTTTGTCCCGATTGGGTTGTCGCGTCATCGGCGAATCGCGGGATCAGGAAGCGACCGCGAAAGTGGCCGAAGTCACCCGATTGCTGGCGGCGTCCGGGCGCGCGGATGTGGCAAATCCGCGCTGGCACATGGTGGGTCATATTCAGCGGAACAAGGCCCGGTCGGTGGCGCGCTGGGCGCACACCGCGCACTCCGTCGACAGCGCGCACCTGGTGTCCGCGCTCGACAAGGGCGTTGCGGCGGCGCTGAACGAGGGCCGCCGCACCGCCCCGATGCGGATTTACGTTCAGGTCAGCCTCGACGGCGACGAGACGCGCGGCGGCGTCGACATATCCCGGCCGGGAGCCGTCGACCAGGTGTGCGACCAGGTCGAGGACTCCAAGAATCTGGACCTGATCGGGCTGATGGGGATTCCGCCGCTGGACTCGGACCCCGACGAGGCCTTTGAGCGGCTCCGATCCGAGCATCGCCGGGTCCTCGAGTCGCACCGCAACGCCGTCGGGCTGTCCGCCGGCATGTCCAACGACTTCGAAATTGCGGTCAAACACGGTTCGACATGTGTGCGTGTCGGTACCGCGCTATTGGGTCCACGGCGGTTACCGTCACCGTAAGTAGTCACTGCAGTAACAGCTTTATCACTAACACCAGTACTCCCAGGGGCTAGAAGGGTCAACGCAATGAGCACACTGCACAAAGTCAAGGCCTATTTCGGTATGGCCCCAATGGACGACTACGAGGACGAGTATTACGACGACCACGCTCCGTCCCGTGGTTTCCCGCGCCCGCGATTTGACGACGGATACGGTCGCTACGAGCAAGACGACTACGACGACCCGCGCCGCGAGCCCGCCGACTACCCGCCTCCCGCCGGGTACCGCGGGGGATACGGCGACGAGCCCCGCTACGGCGCCGTCCACCCGCGCGAGTTCGACCGCGGCGAGCGCGGCGGCCCGCGCTTCGGCTCGTGGTTGCGCAACTCCACCCGCGGAGCACTGGCGATGGATCCGCGCCGGATGGCGATGATGTTCGAAGAGGGTCACCCGCTGTCGAAGATCACCACGCTGCGGCCCAAGGACTACAGCGAGGCCCGCACCATCGGCGAGCGTTTCCGCGACGGTACCCCGGTCATCATGGACCTGGTGTCGATGGACAACGCCGACGCCAAGCGGCTCGTCGACTTCGCGGCCGGCCTGGCGTTCGCGCTGCGCGGCTCGTTCGACAAGGTCGCGACCAAGGTGTTCCTGCTCTCGCCCGCCGACGTGGACGTGTCCCCGGAGGAGCGCCGCAGGATCGCCGAAACCGGTTTCTACGCTTACCAATAGAGGCATCCGCCGCCCGCTGCCCCGGCGGGCGGCCCGGATCGTCGACGGGTCCCGGGGCGACGTGAGACAAGGCCACTTACCCGGAGTCGGTACGCTGGCAGGCGCCGCGCTTGGTCCGCGGCGCTTGGCATCGCTGGGCATCTCAGAGGTAAGGTCGGGGCACTTCAGTTGGTGTTGTTCTTTCAGATCCTTGGGTTTGCGCTATTCATTTTCTGGCTGCTGCTCATCGCTCGGGTCGTCGTCGAGTTCATCCGCTCGTTCAGCCGGGACTGGCATCCGACTGGCGTCACCGTGGTCGTGCTGGAGATCATCCTGTCGATCACCGATCCGCCGGTGAAACTGCTTCGCAGGCTGATCCCGCAACTCACCATCGGGGCGGTCCGCTTCGACCTCTCGATCATGGTGCTGTTGCTCGTCGCGTTCATCGGCATGCAGCTGGCGTTCGGCGCCGCGGCTTAGCCTCCGCGGTCCGCGCGCGGCCCGCCGACAGCCCCGTCAGGGTCGACCCCTTCCGGCCCGGAGACGGTTCGGCCACGTTTTAGCGTCGGTTTGGTTCCGCCGATTTAAAAATTCTAAGGTTTCGGATTTTATTGGCCTCACTGTTTGAAATTGGCTCTTATTTATTGGGCTAATCAGCAACCGTCGCGCCTGGTGTGACAGGATGGACGGCAGTTGCACTACGGCTACCACTGCGTTCTACACTTTCCAGAACGTTCGACAGGAACTTGAGGGGACGAAACAATGCCGCTTACACCAGCCGACGTCCACAATGTGGCGTTCAGTAAGCCACCGATCGGCAAGCGGGGCTACAACGAAGACGAGGTCGATGCCTTCCTCGATCTGGTGGAAGCCGAGCTGACGCGGCTCATCGAAGAGAACAGCGATCTGCGCCAGCGGATCGAAGAGCTCGACCACGAGCTGGCCTCCGGTGGCTCGGCCACCCCGGCCGCGGCCGCCGCGCCCACCCAGGCCATTCCTGTGCGTGAGCCCGTCCCCGAACCGGAACCGGTCAAGCCGGCGCCCGCCGCAGCCCCGGCCGCGGCGGTGAACAACGAGGAACAGGCCATGAAGGCCGCCCGGGTGCTCACGCTGGCGCAGGACACCGCCGACCGCCTGACCACCACGGCCAAGACCGAGTCGGAAAAGATGCTGGCCGACGCCCGCGCCAACGCCGACCAGATCCTCAGCGAGGCCCGCAGCACCGCCGAGACCACGGTCACCGAGGCTCGGCAGCGCGCGGACGCCATGCTCGCGGATGCGCAGACCCGCTCCGAGACCCAGCTGCGGCAGGCCCAGGAGAAGGCCGACGCCCTGCAGGCCGACGCCGAACGCAAGCACTCCGAGATCATGGGCACCATCAACCAGCAGCGCACCGTCCTGGAAGGCCGCCTGGAGCAGCTCCGCACGTTCGAGCGCGAATACCGCACCCGGCTCAAGACCTACCTGGAGTCTCAGCTGGAGGAACTCGGGCAGCGCGGATCCGCAGCACCCGTGGATTCCAGCGCGGATGCGGGCAGCTTCGACCAGTTCAACCGGGGCAACAACTAGCCTTTCGGGCGTGCCGGTCACTCGCCGAGGTTCGGGGTTGGCACACTAGGACTTGAAACCGCCGTCCCGCTCGTCGCTTGGAGGATGACTGATGCTCATCATTGCGCTGGTATTGGCCCTGATCGGGCTCGTCGCGTTGGTGTTCGCGGTCGTCACCAGCAACGAGTTGGTGGCTTGGGTCTGCATCGCCGCCAGCGTGGTGGGCGTGGTGCTGTTGATCCTGGACGCGCTGCGCGAACGTCAGCGGCGTGACCTGGGCGGCGACGAGATCCAGGATGCCGAGGAGGCCCAGGCCGACGAGGGCGACTACGTCGACTACCCCGAGGAAGTCCCCGGTGAGGGCGAGGCCGCGACGACGGGGGAGACTGCGCCGACCGAGGAGTCGAAGGTGGTGGCCGAGGGCCGCGGCGACGAGCCCACCACGTAACGCCCTCGCCCTTCTCAGCGAGTCGGCCTGCTGAGCAGCTCGCGGACCTCGTCGTCGCTGACCTGACGGAAGTCGTCGTACACCTGCCCGACCGCTTCGAATCCGGGCGGCATGGTCGCGCACACCACGTCGTCGGCCTCCTGCGCCAGCTCGCGGCAGGTCGACTCGGGCCCCACCGGAACGGCGACCACGATCGATTTCGGCCCGGCCGCCCGGACGGCCCGCACGGCAGCGAGCATGCTTGCGCCCGTTGCGATTCCGTCGTCGGCCAGGATGGCGATCCGGTCGCGCAGGTCGGCGATCGGGCGACCGCCGCGGTAGGCGTGCTCGCGCCGGAGCAGCTCGGCCGTTTCGCTGTCGATCACCTCGCGCACCTGCTCGTCGGTGATGCGCAGGCTGGCCACCACGTCCTCGTTCATCACCACGCCGCCGCCGCTGGCCAGGGCGCCCATGGCCAGCTCCGACCACTGCGGTACCCCGAGCTTGCGCACCAGGAAGACGTCGAGCGGCGCCCTCAGCGCGGCGGCGATCTCCCAGGCCACCGGCACGCCGCCGCGGGCCAGCCCGAATACCAGCACATCGTCCCGGCCGCGATAGGCCGTCAGTTGCTGCGCCAGCGCGCGTCCGGCTTCGCGCCGGTCGACGAACGTCCTTAGTGAGGTCCGCCGGACAAAGCCACTCGATGGGTTCATTCGTTAACGCTCCCGGCTGATGGACTTCTCTTCAGGCTACGTGCGTCAGGCTCGGCGCGGTGGCAAAGTTCGGGTTGGCTGAAGTGTCAGTACGACCGAGGGGATCGGTGAGATGAGACGGCGTTACGGCACCTACACGGCCTACAGCATCGCCTGCGCGGTCGTCTGGGCGGTCATTTTGGCGGTGGTTTCCACTGCGGGCGACGCCGCCGCTCGGCACACGTTTCTGCTGGTGTGCGGCGGGTGGGCGATCGGGTGGCTGTCGGCGACGATCGCCAGGGGCGTCTACCCGCCACCGAAGCGGCATATCCGGCAATAGATGCGGGGAGATGCGTGTGTGATCGCGGCTTCGCCGCTCAACACACTCACTCCATCGGCTCGGAAATGAACTCCAAGCGTCCATTTCGCTCGCCCCAGTGTGTGTCCGAGGGGGGACTTGAACCCCCACGCCCATTAGTAGGGCACTAGCACCTCAAGCTAGCGCGTCTGCCATTCCGCCACTCGGACAAGGCCAAACCAGCATGGGTTGGCAGCTAAGGCTATCGGATTGCGCGCCGCGAACCCAATCCAGCTCCCTCGGGACGTCTCGGTGATCGGCATCGAGCCGTCCGGCCTCGGCAATGGTAGGAAAGGGGGTTGTGACCAATCAGAGCGGGGCGAGCGAGGTGCCAACCAACCGGAGCGACGATGTGGTCGAGGTTGTCAGCAAGTTGATCCGCTTCGACACCACCAACACCGGCGAACCGGAGACGACCAAGGGCGAGGCCGACTGCGCGCAGTGGATCGCCGAGCAGCTGGCCGAGGTCGGCTATGCGCCGCAGTACGTAGAGTCCGGCGCCCCGGGCCGCGGGAACGTGTTCGTCCGTCTGGCGGGCGCCGACAGGTCGCGTGGTGCGCTTCTGATCCACGGGCATCTCGACGTGGTGCCGGCCGAGCCGACCGAGTGGAGCGTGCACCCCTTCTCCGGCGCGGTCAAAGACGGCTTCGTCTGGGGCCGCGGCGCGGTCGACATGAAGGACATGGTCGGCATGATGATCGTGGTGGCCCGCCAGCTGAAGCGCGCGGGCATCGTGCCGCCGCGCGATTTGGTCTTCGCATTCATCGCCGACGAAGAACACGGCGGAACGTTCGGAGCGCAGTGGCTGGTCGATCACCGGCCGGAACTCTTCACCGGCGTCACCGAGGCGATCGGTGAGGTGGGTGGCTTCTCGCTGACGGTGCCGCGCCGGGACGGGGGAGAGCGTCGGCTCTACCTGATCGAGACGGCCGAGAAGGGGTTGTCCTGGATGAAGCTCACCGCCCGCGGCCCGGCCGGGCACGGGTCGATGGTGCACGACCAGAACGCCGTCACCGCCGTCGCCGAGGCGGTTGGCCGGCTGGGTCGCCACCAGTTTCCGCTCGTGCTGACCGACGCGGTCGCGCAGTTCCTCGCCGCCGTCAGCGAGGAGACCGGGTTGACCTTCGACACCGAATCGGGCGACCTTCGTGGGGCGATCGAAAAGCTGGGGCCGATGGCCCGCATGCTCAAGGCGGTGCTGCACGACACCGCGAATCCCACCATGCTCAAGGCCGGATACAAGGCCAACGTCGTGCCGGCCATCGCCGAAGCGGTGGTGGACTGCCGGATCCTGCCGGGGCGCAAGGAGGCGTTCGAGGCCGAGATCGACGAGCTGCTCGGGCCGGACGTGACGCGCGAGTGGATCAAGGATTTCTCGTCGTATGAGACGAGCTTCGACGGCGACCTGGTCGATGCCATGAATGAGGCGGTGCTGGCGCACGACCCCGACGCCCGCACCGTCCCGTATATGCTTTCCGGTGGTACCGACGCGAAGTCGTTCGCGCGCTTGGGTATTCGCTGTTTCGGGTTCAGCCCGCTGCGGTTGCCGCCGGACCTGGATTTCACCGCGCTGTTCCACGGTGTCGATGAGCGGGTACCCATCGATGCGCTGCGGTTCGGCACCGACGTGCTGGCCCACTTCCTGACCCACTGCTAGATCACCAAGCCGATCACACGAGAGGACCGCCATGAGCACTGCTCCTGACCCGTACGCATCGTTGCCGAAGCTGCCGACCTTCACGCTGACTTCGCAATCGGTTACCGACGGCCAGCCGCTGGCCAATCCGCAAGTCAGCGGAATCATGGGCGCGGGCGGCGAAGACGTCAGCCCCCAGCTGAGCTGGTCGGGATTCCCCGACGAGACCCGCAGCTTCGCCGTCACCGTCTACGACCCCGACGCTCCGACGGCCTCCGGGTTCTGGCACTGGGCCGTGGCCAACGTGCCGGCCGACGTCACCGAGCTGCCCGCGGGCGCCGGCGATGGCAGCAACCTGCCGGGGGATGCGCTGACGCTGGTGAACGACGCCGGACAGCGTCGCTACATCGGGGCCGCGCCGCCTGCGGGTCACGGCGCGCACCGGTACTACATCGCCGTGCACGCCGTGGACACCGAGAAGTTGGATCTTCCCGAGGACGCCAGCCCGGCCTTCCTCGGGTTCAACCTGTTCCAGCATGCCATCGCGCGGGCGGTCATCCACGCCACCTACGAACAGAAGTAGGGCTTCGGTCGGCAGTCGGGCGGCTCGCCTTCGGGCGGGCCGGCCGAAATCACTTGTGCCACTTTAGCCCCGGTGTTTTCACCGCGGGGCGGATTTTGTCGGTAGGGCGTCGTAGTATTCGAACATGCGTTCGATGGACTTGGCAAAGATCCAGGCCGACTATGACGCGTTGTGCGCTGTGGTTGCTCGCCTTCAAGAACACTCGTATGAGGCGATTACCTTTTCCGAGCTGGTTGAGGTGCTTGAGGAGTACGAGTTTCTCGTCGGCTGGCGAGGTGCAGTCAGGTATGAGCTGCGCAGCCCGTTCCTACGACCGACTGGGCGCCGCACATGAGTTTGATGGACCGTGAGCAGATTCAGCATGACGTTGACGCGTTGTGCGCTGCGGCCGCTCGTTTTCACCAGCATTCCTATGCTGCGCTGACCAACCCGGAACGCCTCGGAATTTTGGAGACACTCGAACGCGTAGCACGCAAACTC
>NZ_BAAGDE010000074.1:0-25748 GCF_054660795.1 Mycobacterium sp. MUNTM1 | reverse complement strand
ATCCCGCGCTGGACGACGTGGTGGGCTTCTTCGTCAACACCCTGGTGCTGCGCGTCGATCTGAGCGGTAACCCCAGCATCGCCGAACTGCTGGGCCGGGTACGGCAGCGCAGCCTGGCCGCCTACGAACACCAAGACGTCCCCTTCGAGGTGCTCGTCGAACGGCTCAACCCCACCCGCAACCTGGCGCACCACCCACTGGTGCAGGTGATGCTGGCCTGGCAGAACAACGATCCGGTCGACCTGAGCCTCGGCGACGTGCAGGTGACGCCCCTGCCCGTGGAGACGCAGACCGCCCGGATGGACCTGGTCTGGTCGCTGGCCGAACGCTGGGACGGCGACGGCCGGCCCGCCGGCATCGGCGGAACCGTGGAATTTCGCACCGACGTCTTCGATGCCGCCAGCATCGAGACACTCGTCGCGCGATTGCGGCGGGTGCTGTCGGCCATGGCCGCCGACCCCGCCCGGACGCTGTCGTCGATCGACGTCCTCGACGACGCGGAACACCACCACCTCCACGAGATCGGCAACCGCGCGGTCTTGGCCCGGCCGGCGAGCGGGCCGGTGTCGATCCCCGCGCTGTTCGCCGACCAGGTCGCTCGGATGCCCGGGGCGGCGGCGATCACCTGCGGGCGACGGTCCTGGACCTACCGCGAGGTCGACGAATCGGCGAATCGGTTGGCGCACTTGCTCGTTGGTCGCGGCGCAGCACCGGGTCGGCGGGTGGCGGTGGTGATCCCGCGGTCGGCCGAGGCGATCGTGGCCATCCTGGCGGTGCTCAAGACCGGCGCGGCCTACGTGCCGATCGACCCGGCCCTGCCGTCGGCCCGCATTGAATTCATGCTCACCGACGCCGCGCCGACCGTGACGGTCAGCACCACCGAAGTCCGCGCGGTCCATGACATTTCCGGTCCGGTCATCGACGTCGACGACCCCGGCCTGCGCAGCCAACCCGCCACCGCGCTGCCTGGGCCGACGGCCGAGGACATCGCGTACGTCATCTACACCTCGGGAACCACGGGAACTCCGAAGGGGGTCGCCGTCACCCACCACAACGTCACCCAACTGCTCCGGTCGGTGGATGCCCAACTGGGCCTCGGGCAGGTCTGGAGCCAGTGCCATTCCCTGGCCTTCGACTTCTCGGTCTGGGAGGTTTTCGGCGCACTGCTGCGGGGCGGGCGTCTCGTCGTGGTTCCCGACGACGTGGTCCGATCGCCAGAAGACCTGCACGCCTTGCTGATCGCCGAACAGGTCGACGTCTTGAGCCAGACGCCGACGGCGGTGGCGGCGCTGCCGTCCGACGGCCTGGATGCCGTGGCGCTGATCGTCGGCGGCGAACCGTGCCCGCTCGAGGTGATGGATCGATGGGCTCCCGGACGCGTGATGGTCAACCAATACGGTCCGACCGAAACCACAATGTATGCGGCGATGACCGTGCCGCTGACCGCGGGCCTCGACTCGGTGCCGATCGGTTCGCCGGTTCCCGGTGCCGCGCTGTTCGTCTTGGATCACTGGCTGCGTCCGGTGCCGCCCGGCGTGGTGGGGGAGCTGTACATCGCGGGGCGAGGCGTGGCCGCAGGCTATCTGGGCCGGGCCGGCCTCACGGCGTCGCGGTTCGTCGCTTGCCCATTCGGCGCGTCCGGTGCGCGCATGTACCGCACCGGGGACCTGGTGCGCTGGGCTGCGGACGCGCAGCTGGAGTACCTCGGGCGCGCCGACGAACAGGTCAAGATCCGCGGCTACCGCATCGAGCTGGGCGAAATACACTCCGCGCTCACCGAATTGGAGGGTATCGAACAGGCCGCCGTGATCGCCCGCGAAGACCAACCGGCCGCCATGCGATTGGTGGGGTATGTCACCGGAACGGCCGACCCGGGCGAAGTGCGGTCGCGGCTCGCCGAACGATTGCCGCCCTACATGGTGCCGGCCGCGGTCGTCACGCTCGATGAGCTGCCGCTGACCGTCAATGGCAAGCTCGACACCCGCGCCCTGCCCGCCCCGGACTACGGCATCAACGAGTACCGGGCGCCGGCCGACGCGATCGAGGAGATCCTGGCCGGCATCTACGCCCAAGTCCTCGGCCTCGAGCGGGTCGGCATCGACGACTCCTTCTTCGATCTGGGTGGGGACAGCATCCTGTCGATGCAGGTGGTAGCCCGCGCCCGCGCCGCGGGCGTAATGTGCCGGCCGCGCGATGTTTTCGTCGAGCAGACGGTGGCCCGGCTGGCCCGGGTCGTCACGCTGGCGACGGCCGAAGACGACGTGGCCGACGTCGGGATCGGGGCGGTGCTGGCCACGCCCATCATGCGCTGGCTGCACGACATGGACGGTCCGATCGAACAGTTCAACCAGACCATGGTGCTGGCGGCTCCGGCGGGGGTGGGTCAGGCCGACGTGCAGGTCGTGCTGCAGGCGTTGCTGGATCGGCATGCCATGCTGCGCCTCTGCGTCGACGACGACGGCGCGGGCGGATGGTCGCTCGCTGTTCCCGAGGCGGGCGCGGTGGACGCCCGCGCCTGCCTGCGGACCGTCGACGTGCTCTCCGACGCCGCGTTGCGGCAAGCCCGGTCGCGGCTGAACCCGGGCGCCGGGGTGATGGTGAGCGCGGTATGGGCCGGTGCGACAAACCAATTGGCGCTGATCATTCACCACCTGGCCGTCGATGCCGTGTCCTGGCGGACCCTGATCGAGGACATCAACATCGGCTGGGCGCAGCACCACAACGGCCAGCCCATCGCGCTGCCCTCGGGTGGGACGTCGTTCGCGCGGTGGTCGTCGCTGCTGGCCGACCATGCGCACAGCCCGGCGGTGCTCGACCAGGCAGACGCGTGGCGGCGGATCGCGCGGACGCCGGCCCTGTTGCCCAGGGTCCAGCCCGAGGACACCTACGAGACGGCCGGGCAGCTGTCGGCGTCGCTGGACGCCGAGACGACGCGGCAGCTGCTGGGGGAGGTGCCCGCCGCGTTTCACGCTGGGACGCAGGACATCCTGCTGATCGGCTTCGGTTTGGCCTTCTCCGAATTCCTGGGGACGACGGCGGCCATCGGCATCGACATCGAGGGTCACGGGCGCAGCGAGGAACTGGGCCCGTACGTCGACTTGTCTCGCACGGTCGGCTGGTTCACCGCCAAGCACCCGGTGGCGCTGGAGGTCGGGGCGCTGGACTGGGGACGCGTGGCGGCCGGTGAGGCCGCGCTGGGTGCGGTGATCAAGGACGCCAAGGAGCAACTGCGCGCTCTTCCCGACGGCCTGAGCTATGGGCTGGTGCGCTACCTGAACCCTCAACTGGGGCTGGGTGATTCGGATCCGGTCATCGGATTCAACTATCTCGGCCGGCTCGGTGGCGGTGCCGCCGAGTTATCCGACGACGTGTGGCAGCTGAGCCCGAACAGTCCGTCATTGAGCTCCGCGGCCGCCGCGCTGCCGCTGCCGCTGCCGCACACGGTGGAGCTCAACGCCGCCACCGTTGACACCGAAGACGGCCCGCACCTGCAGGCGAATTGGACGTGGGCGTCCTCGGCGCTGACCCGCGACCAGGTAACACGGTTGAGCCAGTTGTGGTTTGAGGCGCTGGCCGGAATCTGCGCCCATGTGCGCCGCGGCGGCGGCGGCCTGACCCCGTCGGACATCGCCCCCGCCCGCCTGAGCCAGCAGCAGATCGACCAACTCGAACGGCGCTACGACGTCGCGGACATCTTGCCGCTGACCCCGCTGCAGCAGGGGCTGCTCTTCCACGCGACGGCCACCAACGGCAATGCCGACGTGTACGCGGTCCAGCTGACGATCACGCTGCGTGGCGCCCTCGATTCGCACCGACTGCGCCGAGCGGTGCATACCGTCGTCACCCGCCACCCCAACCTGGCGGCCCGGTTTGATTCCGAATTCGGCGACCCCGTGCAGATTTTCCCGGCCGCCCCGGACGTCGCATGTCAGTACGTCGAGTTCCGCGACGGCGACATCGAGGAGCGGGTGCGGCGGCTCTGCACCGCCGAGCGAGTCGCGGCACGAAACCTGGGCGACGAACCGCCTTTTCGGACCGCGCTGATCCGCACCGCGGACGACGAATACCGGTTCGTCCTTACCGTCCACCACATCGTGATGGATGGCTGGTCGCTTCCGGTCCTGCTGCAGGAAATCTTCGCCTGCTATTGCGGGTCGCGGTTGCCCGCGGTCACGCCCTACCGAAGCTTTGCCACCTGGCTGGCCGACCGCGACGTTCCCGCCGCCCGCCTGGCGTGGCACGACGCGCTCGACGGCTTCGACACCCCCACCCTGGTGGGACCGGTGGGCCGCGTAGAGCTCGGACCGCGCGGCGTGGCCGCGCTGCAACTGTCCGCCGAAACCACCCGTGCGCTAAGCGAACTCGCGCGTTCCTGCCGCACCACCCTCAACACCGTGCTGCAGGGCGCGTGGGCGCAGCTGCTGATGTGGCAGACCGGCCAACGCGACGTCGCCTTCGGCACCGCCGTCTCGGGCCGGCCAGCCGATCTGCCCGGCGCGGAATCCATGATCGGTCTGCTGATCAACACCGTGCCGGTGCGCGCCCGCGTCACCGCGACCACCACCGTCGCCGAATTGCTGGGGCAGCTGCAACGCACCCACAATGACACCCTCGAGCACCAGCACCTGGCGCTCAACGAGATTCACCGCATCACCGGGCACGACCAGTTGTTCGACAGCCTGCTGGTGTACGAGAACTATCCCGTCGACGCCGCCACCCTGTCGGCCACCGGTGAGCTGACCGCCACCGAGTTCAGCAGCCACGAATACAACCACTACCCGCTGTCGCTGCAGGCCGTGCCGGGCGATGAACTCAGCCTGCGTGTCGAATTCGACACCGAGGTGTTCGACCCGTCCGACATCGACAGGCTGGCCGTACGGCTGCGACGGCTCCTGGAGGCCATGGCCGATGACCCGCACCGGCCGTTGGTGGCGCTGGACGTGCTCGACGCCCCAGAGCATGCCGAGCTGGCGCGGTGGGGGAATCGGGCGGCACTGGCCGAGCGGACCAGCGCACCGGCGTCACTTCCTGAGCTCTTCGGCGTGCAGGCGGCCCGGGTCCCGGATGCGGTCGCGGTGACGTTCGACGGCCGCGCGATGACGTATCGCGAACTCGACGAGGCGTCGAACCGCCTGGCGCACCTGCTGCTCACCCACGGCATCGGTGCCGGAGATGTTGTGGCGCTGCTGTTTTCCCGGTCCGCGGAGGCGATCGTGGCGATGCTGGCGGTCTTGAAGGCCGGGGCGGCGTACCTGCCGATCGCCCCGACGCTGCCGGCGTCCCGGATCGGGCTCATGATCGATGACGCCGCACCCTCCGTCGCGCTCTGTACGGCGGACCTGCGGCCGCTGCTGGCCGGCGCCGGCCTGCCGGTCATCGACGACACCGCCGCACCAGATCACCCCGGCACCGCGCTGCCGGCACCCGCACCCGAGAACATCGCCTACGTCATCTACACGTCGGGCACCACCGGCGCCCCCAAAGGCGTTGCCGTCACCCACCGCAACGTCACCCATCTGCTGGAATCACTGCGTGCGCGGCTGGCCGCGGCGGGGGTGTGGTCGCAGTGTCACTCGTACGGCTTCGACGTCTCGATCCAGGAGATCTGGGGCGCCCTGGCCGGCGGCGGCCGGCTGGTCATCGTGCCCGAGTCCGTGACCCGCTCCCCGGATGAGCTGCACGCCTTGCTGATCGCCGAGCAGGTCAGCGTGCTCAGCCACACCCCGTCGGCGCTGGCGGCGCTGTCACCGCACGACCTGGACACCGCACTGATCATCGGCGGCGAACCCTGCCCCGCGGACCTCGCCGACCGGTGGGCCCCGGGGCGGGTGATGATCAACGCCTACGGCCCGACGGAAACTACCGTCGACGCGGTGCTCAGTGCGCCGCTTGCGTCGGGCGCCGGAACACCACCGCTCGGCTCGCCGGTATCCGGGGCAACCCTGTTGGTGCTGGACGCGTGGCTGCGGCCGGTGCCCGCGGGCGTGGTCGGCGAGCTGTACGTGGCCGGGGCCGGCGTGGCCGTCGGTTACGTGCGCCGGGCCGGCCTGACCGCGTCGCGGTTTGTGGCCTGCCCGTTCGGCGGCCACGGCGCGCGCATGTACCGGACCGGAGACCTGGTGCGCTGGGCCCCGGATGGGCAACTGCACTACGTCGGGCGCGCCGACGAGCAGGTCAAGATTCGCGGCCATCGCATCGAGCTCGGTGAAATACGCAGTGCCCTAGCCGAATTGGACGGGGTGGGGCAGGCGGTGGTGATCGCCCGCGAGGACCGGGGCGCCTTGCGGCTCGTCGCTTACCTCACCGGGCCCACCGATGTGGCCGAGGTCCGCAGCCGGCTCGCCGAGCGGCTGCCGGCCTACATGGTGCCGGCCGCGGTGGTGGCCATCGAGGCATTGCCGTTGACACCCAACGGAAAACTTGACGCCCGCGCGCTCCCGGCGCCCGAATGCACCGCCGGTGAATACCGGTCCCCGTCCACCGCGGTCGAGGAAATCCTGGTCGGCATCTACGCCCAAGTCCTCGGGCTGGAGCGGGTCGGCGTTGACGATTCGTTCTTCGATCTGGGCGGGGACTCGCTGTCGGCGATGCGGGTCATCGCCACGATCAACACCACGCTGAATGCCCATGTCGGAGTGCGAATGTTGTTCGAAGCGCCCACGGTTGGCCGGCTGGCGGCGCGCGTCGGTGAAGGCGGGGACACGCTCGACGGCGTGGTGGCACACGAGCGGCCCGCGGTGCTGCCGCTGTCGTTCGCCCAATCGCGCTTGTGGTTCATCGACCAGCTGCACGGCCCGTCCCCGGTGTACAACATGGCGGTGGCGTTGCGGCTGAGCGGACGCCTGGACACCGCCGCCCTCGGGGCGGCGCTGCGCGACGTCGTGGCGCGCCACGAAAGCCTGCGCACGGTGTTCGCCGCCGTCGAGGGCGTACCCCAACAGGTGGTGTTGGCCCCCGAGCGGGCCGACGTCATCTGGCGGACCATCGACGCCACCGGCTGGTCGCCGGCCCGGCTGGAGGACGCCATCCACGACACGGCGCGGCACACGTTCGACCTGGCTACCGAAATTCCGCTGCGTGCACAGCTTTTCCGTACGCACGACGAGGTACACGTGCTGGTGGCCGTGGTGCACCACATCGCCGCCGACGGGGGCTCGCTGGCTCCGCTGGTGCGCGATCTGACGGAGGCCTATGCCAGCCGTGCGGCCGGCGACGCCCCGGGCTGGGCGCCGTTGCCCGTGCAGTATGTCGACTACACGCTGTGGCAGCGCGACCAATTCGGTGATCTGGACGATCCGGGCAGCCCGATCGCGGCGCAGCTGGCGTACTGGGAGCGGGAGCTGGCCGGGCTGCCCGAGCGCCTCGAGTTGCCCACCGACCGGCCGTATCCGTTGGTGGCGGACTACCGCGGGGCCAGCGTGGCCGTGAATTGGCCGGCCGAGTTGCAGCAGCGGGTGCGCGCGGTGGCCAATGCGCACAACGCGACGAGCTTCATGGTGGTGCAGGCCGCCCTGGCGGTGCTGCTGTCCAAGATCTGCGCGAGTTCGGATGTGGCGGTGGGGTCCCCGATCGCCGGACGGCGCGATCCGGCGCTGGACGACGTGGTGGGTTTCTTCGTCAACACCCTGGTGCTGCGCGTCGAGGTGGACGGCGATCCGACGATCGGCGAAATCCTGGCCCAGGTGCGCCGACGCAGCCTGGCCGCCTACGAACACCAGGACGTGCCCTTCGAGGCGCTGGTAGAGCGCCTCAACCCCACCCGCAGCCTGGCGCATCATCCGCTGGTGCAGGTCATGTTCGCCTGGCAGAACACCGAGGCCCCCGAGCTGAGCCTCGGCGACGTGCGGGTCACCCCGGTGCCGGTCGACACCCGCACCGCCCGTACCGACCTGGCATGGTCGCTGGCCGAACGCTGGACCCACGACGGCGGGCCGGCCGGGATCGGCGGCGCCGTCGAGTTCCGCACCGACGTGTTCGACACGGCCACCATCGAAACGCTGATCGGGCGTTTGCAACGGGCGCTGACCGCCATGACCGCCGACCCCACCCGGCGACTGTCGTCGATCGATATGCTCGGCGCCGACGAGCGCGCGCGCCTCGATGCGATCGGCAACCGCGCGACGCTGTCCCGGCCCCGCGCCGAACCGGCGTCGATCCCGACGTTGTTCGCCGAGCGGGTGGCGCGTGGCCCGCAGGCGATGGCGCTGACAGCCGACGGTCGGTCGACGACGTATCGCGAACTCGACGACATGTCAAACCGGTTGGCGCACTTCCTTATTGACGAGGGAGCCGGCCCCGGACAATGCGTGGCGGTGCTGATGGAGCGCGGCGCGCAGGCCGTCGTCGCGATCCTTGCGGTGCTCAAGACGGGGGCGGCCTACCTGCCGATCGACCCCGCCGTCCCGCAGCACCGGGTCGAGTTCATGCTCGCCGACGCCGGGCCCATCGCCGCGATCACCAGCACCGGCCTGCGGTCGCGACTGGACGGGTTCGACGCGGCGGTCATCGACATCGACGACCCCGCCGTGCGGACCCGGCCCGCCAGGGCCGTGCCGACGCCCTCGGCCGCGGATATCGCCTACGTCATCTACACCTCGGGCACCACCGGGACCCCGAAGGGCGTCGCCGTCACGCACGGCAACGTCACCGAGTTGCTGGCATCCCTGCACGGCCGGCTCGCATCGACGACCGGGGTGTGGAGCCAGTGCCATTCGCTGGCCTTCGACTTCTCGGTGTGGGAGATCTTCGGCGCGCTGCTGGGCGGCGGACGGCTGCTGGTTGTGCCCGACGATGTGGTGCGCTCACCGGAAGACCTGCGCGCCTTGCTGATTGACGAAGACGTCAGCATCCTCAGCCAGACCCCGTCGGCGTTCGTTGCGCTGCAGAACGCCGACACCCCGCGCCGGCTCAACCCGCACACCGTGGTGTTCGGCGGCGAGGCGCTGGTTCCCCAGCGCCTGGGTAGCTGGCTGCGCGGCCACCCGCGACACCCGCGGTTGATCAACATGTACGGCATCACCGAGACGACGGTGCACGCCTCGTTCCGCGAGATCGTCGACGCCGACATCGACGGCCACGTCAGCCCCATCGGAAAACCGCTGGCGCATCTCGGCTTCTTCGTGCTGGACGCGTGGTTGCGGCCGGTCCCCGCCGGCGTGCTCGGCGAACTGTATGTGGCCGGGGCCGGCGTGGCCGCCGGCTATCTGGGCCGGGCCGGTTTGACGGCATCGCGGTTTGTGGCCTGCCCGTTCGGCGGCCACGGCGCGCGCATGTACCGGACCGGCGACGTGGTGCGTTGGGACCCGGACGGGCAGCTGCAGTATGCCGGTCGTGCCGACGAGCAGGTCAAGATTCGCGGCTATCGCATCGAGCTCGGTGAAATCCAGAGCGCGATGGCCGAATTGGAGGGCGTGGAGCAGGCGGTCGCGATCGCCCGCGAGGACCGGCCGGGCGAGAAGCGGCTCGTCGGCTATCTGACCGGGCCCGCCGATCCGGCCCAGGTGCGCGCCCAGCTGGCCGAGCGGTTACCGGCCTACATGGTGCCGGCCGCGGTGGTGGCCATCGAGGCATTGCCGTTGACTCCCAACGGCAAACTCGACACCCGCGCCCTGCCCGCACCGGGCTACCACGGCATGGATCGGTACAGCGCCCCGACCACCGCCGTCGAGCAGACCATGGCCGACATCTACGCCCACATGCTGGGCGTCGACCGCGTCGGGATCGATGATTCCTTCTTCGACCTCGGTGGCGACTCGCTGTCGGCGATGCGGCTGGTCGCCGAGGTCAATGCCAATCTCGATGTCCACCTTGGTGTTCGGGCCCTGTTCGAAGCGCCCACCATCCGGCGGCTGGCGGCGCGCCTGGGCGCCGACGGGGGAGATCGCCTGCCGCTGGTGGCCGGTGCACGGCCGGAGGTCGTGCCGCTGTCGTTCGCGCAGTCGCGGCTGTGGTTCATCGGCCAATTGCACGGGCCGTCACCGGTGCACAACATGGCGATCGCCCTGCGGTTGCACGGGCGGCTGGATGGCGAGGCATTCGGCGCAGCCCTGGCCGACGTGGTGGCCCGGCACGAAAGTCTGCGCACCCTCTTCCCGTCGCACGAGGGCATACCTCGGCAGCTGGTGGTCGAGGTCGACGACGCCGACTTCGGTTGGCAGATCAGCGATGCCCGCGGGTGGTCATCCGCCCGGCTGGGCAATGCCATCGACACCGCGGTGAGCCACCGCTTCGACCTGGCGACCGAAATTCCGTTGCGGGCATTGCTGTTTAGGCTCGATCACGACGAGTACCTGTTGGTGGCCGTGCTGCACCACATCGCCGCCGACGGCTGGTCGCTGACCCCGCTGGTGCGCGACCTGGGGGAGGCGTACGCCAGCCGTGTGGCCGGGGATGTGCCGGACTGGGCGCCGCTGCCGGTGCAGTACGTCGACTACACGCTATGGCAGCGCGCGCAATTCGGCGAACTGCAGGATCCGCACAGCCTGATCGCCGGGCAGATGCGGTACTGGGAACACACTCTGGCCGGGATGCCCGAACGGCTGGAACTGCCGACCGATCGGCCGTATCCGCTGGTGGCCGATTTCGGCGGGGCGAGTGTGGCCGTGGACTGGCCGGCCGAGTTGCAGCAGCGGGTGCGCGCGGTGGCCAATGCGCACAACGCGACGAGCTTCATGGTGGTGCAGGCCGCCCTGGCGGTGCTGCTGTCCAAGATCTGCGCGAGTTCGGATGTGGCGGTGGGGTTCCCGATCGCCGGACGGCGCGATCCGGCGCTGGACGACGTGGTGGGTTTCTTCGTTAACACCCTGGTGCTGCGGGTTGACCTGGCCGGTGATCCCACCATCGCCGAGGTGCTGGCGCACGTGCGCGCGCGCAGCCTGGCCGCCTACGAACATCAGGACGTGCCCTTCGAGGTCCTCGTGGAACGGCTCAACCCCACCCGCAGCCTGGCGCATCATCCGCTGGTGCAGGTCATGCTGGCGTGGCAGAACACCGGGACGGCCGACCTGAGCCTCGGCGACGTGCGGGTCACCCCGGTGCCGGTCGAGACCCGCACCGCCCGAATGGATCTCGCGTGGTCGCTGGCCGAGCGCTGGACCAGCGACGGGCAACCCGCCGGGATCGGCGGAGCGGTGGAGTTCCGCACCGACGTGTTCGACACGGCCACCATCGAGGCCCTGATCACCCGGCTGCATCGGGTGCTCACGGCCATCACCGCCGACCCGGCCCAGCGGTTGTCGTCGATCGATGTGCTCGGCGCCGACGAGCACGCGCGCCTCGATGCGCTCGGTAACCGGGCGGTGCTGACACGCCCGCTGGCCGGGCCCGCGTCGATCCCTGAGGTGTTCGCCGGCCACGTCGCGCGCGATCCCGAGGCCGTAGCCATCCGCTACGGGGCATGCTCGTGGACGTACCTCGACCTCGAGGAGCGAGCGAATCGTTTGGCGCACTTGCTCGTTGACCACGGTGCCGGCCCGGGTCGGTGCGTGGCGCTGCTGGTCGAACGCTCGGCCCGGGCCGTCGCCGCGATCCTGGCCGTGCTCAAGACGGGCGCCGCGTATGTGCCGATCGACCCGGCCCTGCCGCCGGCCCGGATCGCGTTCATGCTCACCGACGCCGCGCCGTCGGCGGTGCTAACCACCGCCGAGTTGCGGTCGCGGATAGGCGATTCCGGCCCGCTCGTCCTCGATCTGGACGATCCGGCAATCCCGGACAAGCCCGCGACGGCGCTGCCGGCCCCGGCGCCGCATGGCGTCGCCTACACGATCTACACCTCGGGCACCACCGGTGTTCCCAAGGGCGTGGCCGTCAGCCACCACAACGCCACCCAGATGTTCGCCTCGCTGCGGGCGGCCGGCCTGCCGGCGGCGCCGGGCAAGGTGTGGAGCCAGTGCCACTCGTTGGCCTTCGACTTCTCGGTGTGGGAGATCTTCGGCGCGCTGCTGCACGGCGGACGGGTGCTGGTGGTGCCCGACGAGGTGGTGCGCTCGCCGAAAGACCTGCACGCCTTGCTGGTTGCGGAGAACGTCGACATGCTGACCCAGACACCGTCCGAAGCGGGGCTGCTGCCCACCGACGGCCTTGACTCGACGGTGCTGGCCGTCGCGGGCGAGGCCTGCCCGACCGAACTGGTGGATCGCTGGGCCTCGGGGCGGGTGATGGTCAACGTCTACGGACCCACCGAGATCACCATCGTCGCGGCCGTCAGCGCGCCGCTGACCCCGGGTCCCGAGGCGCCGCCGATCGGTTCGCCGCTGTCGGGCGCCGCGCTGTTCGTGCTCGACGGATGGCTGCAACCGGTGCCCGCGGGGGCGGTCGGCGAGTTGTACGTGGCCGGCGCCGGCGTGTCCACCGGCTACCTGGGCCGGCCCGGCCTGACCGCGTCGCGGTTCCTGGCGTGCCCGTTCGGCGGCACCGGCGCGCGCATGTATCGCACCGGGGACCTGGCGTGGTGGGGCACCGACGGGCAACTGCGTTACGTCGGGCGCGCCGACGAGCAGGTCAAGATCCGCGGCTACCGCATCGAACTCGGCGAGATCCAGGCCGCGCTGGCCGCGCTGGACGGGGTGGACCGGGCGGTGGTGATCGCCCGCGAGGATCGCCCGGGCGATAAGCGACTGGTCGGATACGTCACCGGAGCGGCCAACCCGGCCGAGATCCGCACCCAGCTCGCCGAGCGGCTGCCCGCCTACATGGTGCCGGCCGTGGTGGTGTTGCCAACACTGCCGTTGACCCCCGGCGGCAAACTCGACACCCGCTCGCTGCCGGCACCCGACTACCAGGGCAGCGACGACTACCTCGCTCCGGCCACCGCGGTCGAGGAGATCCTGGCCTGGCTCTACGCCCAGGTGCTGGGGCTGGAACGGGTCGGGGTTCAGGAGTCGTTCTTCGATCTGGGCGGGGATTCGCTGTCGGCGATGCGCCTGGTCGCCGCGATCTACAACGCCCTCGACATCCACCTGCCGGTACGCGCCCTCTTCGAGGCGCCGTCGGTGCGCAGCCTGAGCCGGCAGCTGCACGCCGATCATGGTGCGACAGAAGCCCTTCGGGCCGACTTCGCGTCCGTGCACGGCCGCGACGCGACCGAGGTCTATGCCAGCGATCTCACCCTGGACAAGTTCATCGACGCCCCGACGCTGTCCGCCGCGCCGGCGCTGCCCGGCCCGGGCACCCGGGTGCGCACGGTCCTGCTGACCGGGGCCACCGGCTTCCTCGGCCGGTACCTGGCGCTGCAGTGGCTCGAACGGCTGGAACTGGCCGACGGAAAGTTGATCTGCCTGGTGCGGGCCACCTCGGATGAGGATGCGCGGCGCCGTCTGGAAAAGACCTTCGACAGCGGCGATCCCGCTCTGCTGCGGTACTTTCACGAACTTGCCGACGATCATCTCGAGGTCATCGCCGGCGACAAGGGCCGGGCCGATCTCGGTGTGGACGCACAAACCTGGCAGCGGCTGGCCGACACCGTCGATCTGATCGTGGACTGCGCGGCCGTGGTCAACGGCGTGCTGCCCTACAGCGAGCTGTTCGCCCCCAACGTGGCCGGCACCGCCGAGCTGATCCGGTTGGCGTTCACCACCAAACTCAAGCCGTACACCTATGTCTCGACGGCCAACGTCGGCGACCAGATCGACCCGCCGGCGTTCACCGAGGACGCCGACGTCCGAACCGCAAGTCCGATCCGCACCATCGACGGCGGCTACGGCAACGGCTACGGCAACAGCAAGTGGGCGGGCGAGGTGCTGCTGCGCGAGGCCAACGACCTGTGCGGGCTGCCGGTTTCGGTGTTCCGCTGCGACATGATCCTGGCTGACACCAGCTACGCCGGCCAGCTGAACCTGTCGGACATGTTCACCCGGATGGTGCACAGCGTGCTCGCCAGCGGCCTCGCGCCGCGCTCGTTCTACCAGCTCGACGAGCACGGCAACCGGCAGCGCGCGCACTTCGACGCCCTGCCGGTCGAGTTCGTCGCCGAGGCGATCGCCACGCTGGGCGCCCAGGTGCTGGACGGGTTCGAGACCTATCACGTGATGAACCCGCACGACGACGGCGTCGGCCTCGACGAGTACGTCGACTGGGTCATCGAGGCCGGTTACCCGGTGCAGCGCATCGACGACTTCACCGAATGGCTGCAGCGGATGGAGGCCGCCCTGCACGCGTTACCGGAACGGCAACGCCACCAATCGGTGCTGCAGCTGCTGCAGTTGCGCAACGCCCAGCACGTGCCGCCGGCGGACCCCTCTCGCGGATGCCTGGCGCCGACGGACCGATTCCGCGCCGCCGTGCAGGAGGCCAAAATCGGCCCCGACAACGACATCCCGCAGATCGGTCCGTCGGTGATCGTCAAGTACGTGACCGACCTGCAACTGCTCGGGCTGCTCGAGCCGCCGACCTGACGTCGCGCACGCACCGCGCTAGCGTGGCTGAGGTGGGCGGTGAAGCGCAGCGCAGCTGGGA
The DNA here is from genome assembly GCF_054660795.1 of Mycobacterium sp. MUNTM1. Classification (NCBI taxonomy): domain Bacteria; kingdom Bacillati; phylum Actinomycetota; class Actinomycetes; order Mycobacteriales; family Mycobacteriaceae; genus Mycobacterium; species Mycobacterium sp. MUNTM1. The sequence goes on along the minus strand of NZ_BAAGDE010000074.1, from coordinate 11,297 downwards.
GTACGTGCTGGCTCCGCCGCGCAGCGCGCCCGGCGTCATGTCGATGGTGGGCTATCGCACCCTGGATGTGGCTGAGAAGGTGCACCGCGGCATGCCATCGTCGACGCTGACATTCATCGTTAGCCTCGATGACGGCGTGCAGTCCGCAGACACCCCCGACGCGCTGGCCGCCGCCCGGCCCAACCCGCTGGTCCTCGGCGGCCTGCATGTGCAGGCCAGCCACGTGCGGCTGTGTCGCGGCCAGGCGGGTGTGCAGCTGGCCGTGCACCCGTTGGCCTCGCGAGCGTTGTTCGGCGTACCCAGCGCTGAGCTCCCCATCACCGGCTTCGACGGCATCGAAATACTGGGCCGGTCTGCCGCCAGGCTCTCCGAGCGTGCCGCCGACGCGCGCGGATGGTCCGAGGTCTTCGCGACTGTCGCTGGATACCTCGTGGAGGCCCGCCGGTGCCGCGACGATGTGACCGTGCGTCCCGAGGTCGCGTATGCCTGGCACCTGATGGAGCGCACTCGCGGCCGAGTGCAGGTGGGCAAGGTGGCCGACCACGTCGGAGTGAGTGCACGGCACCTAACGACTCTCTTCCGTCAAGAGGTCGGCAGATCGCCGAAGACGGTGTCGATGTTGATGCGCTTCCAGAACGCGTCAGCGCTCATCGCGGCATCGGCGCGGGCGTACGGCCGGGTTGACCTGGCGGCGGTCGCGGCCGACACCGGTTACTGCGACCAGGCGCATTTGACCCGCGAGTTCGTCCGGTTCGTCGGGGTACCGCCGCGGGCATGGCTGGCCGACGAGTTCCGAAACATCCAAGACGGCGGCCACTCCTGGGCATCACAGTGGGACCATGACTACTTCGAATCCGACCGTCTGGTTGACGCTGCAAGCGCATGACGCCCCCAAGCTCATCGACTACTACGTCGAGACGTTTGGCTTCGTCGTCGCGGCACGTTACGGCGATGGCGACAGAGTCGACCATGCCCAACTGCTGTGGCCCGAGGGCAGCGGCGGCGTCATGCTGGGCAGCTACAAGCGCGGCCGCGACTGGTGTCGCGAACCAGGGACCGCTGGTGGCTACGTCGTCACCAGCGACCCGAACGGGCTCTACGAGCGCGTCGTGTCACGCAAAGCCGAAATCGTTCGCCCGCTGGCGAAAACGGATTACGGTGCAAATGAATTCGCCGTCCGCGATCCTGAAGGCAACTTGTGGTCGTTCGGCGACTACGCGGGCGAGCCGATGCCGAGCCGATGACCGAGAACCCGATGTCCCAGCGCTGAGGCATCGAGTTTTACTGTCCTGGGTAAACACGTTGAGCCCCAGCACTTCTCGCTATCAACGCTAGCGACGCCGGCGCTGACCCACCGGGACTCCGACGCCTGATTACCATGACGGTAGAACGCGACGGTTCCGCCAGCACAAAGGAGTGCTCATCCGATGACAACAGCGCGCCTGCCTCGACTGCCACTCGATGAAGCCAAGGCCGCCGCCGACGAAGCGGCCGTCCCCAACTACATGGCCGAGCTCAGCATCTTCCAGGTGCTGCTCAACCATCCGCCTCTGGCCCGTGGCATCAACGACCTGCTCGCCACCATGCTCTGGCACGGGACCCTCGACTCGCGGCTGCGTGAGCTGGTGATCATGCGCATCGGCTGGCTCACCGCCTGCGACTACGAATGGACACAGCACTGGCGGGTCGCGTCGCGGCTCGGCGTTCCGGCCGACGATCTGCTGGGCGTGCGGGATTGGCCGAACCACGCCGGGTTCGGGTCCACCGAGCGGGCCGTGCTCGCGGCCACCGACGACGTGGTGCGCGACGGCGCGGTGAGCGCCACGAGCTGGGCGGCGTGCGAGCGCGAATTCCAGGGTGACACAACGGTTCTCGTTGAGCTGGTGACGGTCATCGGCGCCTGGCGGATGGTTTCGTCGATCCTGCAGAGCCTGGAGGTGCCGCTGGAAGAGGGCGTGTCGAGCTGGCCGCCGGACGGCCGGTCTCCCCGGCCCAGTCGGCCATAGCACCCGGCGCACACGCATGAGTTGCCTACGGGCCGTGGCCGATTGACTTAGCAGTCGATAACTCTTAGCGTCGGGCAATGAGAACCAGGGTCGCCGAGATGCTCGGCGTCGAATTCCCGATCTGTGCCTTCAGCCACTGCCGCGACGTGGTGGCGGCGGTGACCAACGCCGGCGGCTTCGGGATCCTCGGCGCCACCGCCCACAGCCCCCAACGCCTGCAGAGCGAGCTCACCTGGATCGAGCAACAGACCGGCGGCAAGCCCTACGGAGTCGACCTGCTGCTGCCGCCCAAATACGTCGGGGCCGAGCAAGGCGGCATCGACACCACGCAGGCCCGCACCCTGCTGCCCGACGAGCATCGCGCATTCGTCGACGACCTCCTGGCCCGCTACGGCGTCACCGCCACCGCCCAGGAGCCGCGCGCCTCGCTGGGTGGACTGAACATCTCGCCCAAGACCTACGAGCCGCTGCTCGACGTCGCCTTCTCCCACAACATCCGGCTGATCGCCAGCGCGCTCGGCCCGCCGCCGGCGGACCTCGTCGAACGCGCGCACGACCGGGACGTGCTGGTGGCCGCCCTGGCCGGCACCACCCGGCACGCGCAACGGCACGCCGACGCGGGCGTCGACCTGATCGTCGCGCAAGGCACCGAGGCGGGCGGACACACCGGCGAGGTGGCGACCATGGTCCTGGTGCCCGAGGTCGTCGACGCCGTGGCGCCGGTGCCCGTCCTCGCCGCCGGCGGAATCGCCCGCGGCCGCCAGATCGCCGCGGCGCTGGCCCTCGGCGCCGAGGGCGTGTGGTGCGGCTCGGTGTGGCTGACCACCGAAGAGGCCGAGACGGTGCCCGTGGTCAAGGAGAAGTTCCTGGCCGCCAGCTCGTCGGACACCGTGCGGTCGCGCTCGATGACGGGCAAGCCGGCGCGGATGCTGCGCACGGCCTGGACCGACGAGTGGGAGCGGCCGGAAAACCCGGATCCGCTCGGCATGCCGTTGCAGACGGCGCTGATCACCGAGCCGCAGGTGCGCATCAATCAGGCCGCCGCGCATCAGGGCGCCAAGGCGCGTGAGCTGGCCACCTACTTCGTCGGGCAGGTGGTGGGCTCACTCGACCGGGTCCGCCCGACGCGCTCGGTGGTGCTGGACATGGTCGAGGAGTTCATCGACACCGTCGGCCGGCTCGACGGCCTGGTGGAGAAGTGATCCGGGACGGCGTGGCGACCGCGCGGAATTGACGAATTCCTGACGGCGAGCGCGCATATACCCAGCTCAGTGCCGTGAACCTGGCCGAATGCTGTGTGCGCCCCTAATGAATGCGTACAGAATCTCCGACACGCTAGCCGGGGATTTGACCGCGCCATAGCCGTCGTGCATCATCGGTCGGGTAAGCACCTCGTTAGGTGAGGCGTCTACACGAATACAGGCCACTGACCCCGAACGTCGAAAGACGCCCCGGGTCAGGACAGCTCCTCCCGGCTTAAGGGTTGAGCCCAGGTGGCTTCCGGCTCGGAGTGTTTTCCGGAGCCAGGACACGTCGTGTGGTGCCGAAGCTCTGACGAGTGGGGTGCGGATCTCCGACGGTCGTCGGGTTCTGCTCCTTTGCTGCGCATAGATTGCATGCGACCCGCGCATGCGTCGTGACCGCGAGGAGGTGAGGGACACATGCGTTCTAGCGATAGTCCGGACCGAAGTCCGAACCGTGTTTCGTCCCGATCCGGTCTCCGGCGCGACCTTCTTCGCTGAGTCGTCGCAACGCTAAGTGGTTATCGCCCAAGCGTTCTGAGATCACACGGGATGGGACACGTCAGTCCAGTCAGTCCCCGTTGGATCCCCTCTAGGAGGCGATGATGACCGCAGCTTTCTACGACGAAGTGCTCACCGTAGCTCCCGCGCCCACGCTGACCGTGGTGCGCGACACCGACACGATCCCGGCTCCCGCCCAGGCTCCCGTGGCCAAGGCCCGCCGCCGGTCCGACAACGCACCGTTCGGCGCCGGCAGCGACCCGCTGGTCGACGGCGCCGCCCGCCTGCTGAGCGTCCCGCTGCGACACGTGTACGCCGCGCTGTGGCGGGTCGGCGTCCTCGAGGTCCGGGCCTGAAAGCCGAACTCCGATGGACGTCGAGCAACTCCTGCTCCAAGGGGTCGGCTGGACGCGGACGTAGTTCTGCGTCTTGGCGACCCCTTGGAGCGCACCCGGATTTGCGGGTGTTCGTAGAATCGATCTACTGGCGTCGATCCGGCCATCACCGGGGAGCCTTCGGAAGAACAGCCATCCTGGCTCAGTAGAACCGAACGGGTAGGCCCGTCACAGCCGTCATCGAGTGGCCACGCGAAAGCGCGGCAAGCGGGGTGGTACCGCGGCGCTCGCGCAGCCAGCGCGTCGTCGTCCCCGGTTTGCACCGTGGCACAGGAGACAACGCGCATCGTGACCGACAACGCCGACGTCAACACGTACCCCAAGCCGGCCGGCGGGGCGCCCGACTTCCCGGCGCTCGAGCTCGAGGTGCTGGACTTCTGGGCCCGCGACGACACCTTCCGGGCGAGCATCGCCCGCCGCGACGGCGCGCCGGAATACGTCTTCTACGACGGGCCGCCGTTCGCCAACGGGCTGCCGCACTACGGACACCTGCTCACCGGCTACGTGAAGGACATCGTCCCGCGCTACCGCACCATGCGCGGCTACAAGGTGGAGCGCCGCTTCGGCTGGGACACCCACGGGTTGCCGGCCGAACTGGAAGTCGAGCGCCAGCTGGGCATCACCGACAAATCGCAGATCGACGACATGGGCATCGCCGCGTTCAACGACGCCTGCCGCGCCTCGGTGCTGCGCTACACCGATGAGTGGCGGGCCTACGTCACCCGTCAGGCCCGCTGGGTCGACTTCGACAACGACTACAAGACGCTGGACCTGCCCTACATGGAGTCGGTGATCTGGGCGTTCAAACAGCTGTGGGACAAGGGCCTGGCCTACGAGGGCTACCGGGTGTTGCCGTACTGCTGGCGAGACGAAACCCCGCTGTCCAACCACGAATTGCGGATGGACGACGACGTGTACCAGAGCCGCCAGGACCCCGCCCTCACGGTGGGATTCAAAGTCACCGGCGGCGACTTGGACGGCGCCTATTTGTTGGTGTGGACGACGACGCCGTGGACCCTGCCGTCCAACCTGGCGGTCGCCGTCAATCCCGACGTGACCTATGTGCAGGCGCGGGTGGGGGACCGGCGCTTCGTGCTTGCCGAACCGCGGCTGGCCGCCTACGCGCGCGAGTTGGGTTTCGAAAACGCAGATGCGCCCGAGGTTTTGGCCACCTACCGCGGCGCCGACCTGCTCGGCACCCGCTACCTGCCGCCGTTCCCGTACTTCATGGATACGGAGAACGCGTTTCAGGTGCTGCCCGGTGAGTTCGTCACCACCGAGGACGGTACCGGCATCGTGCACATGGCGCCGGCCTACGGCGAGGACGACATGGCGACCACCGACAAGGTCGGCATCACCCCGGTCACGCCCGTCGATTCCAAGGGGCGCTTCGACGCCTCCGTCCCCGATTACCAGGGGCAGCACGTCTTTGACGCCAACCCGCACATCATCCGTGACCTGAAGAACGGCAGCGGACCCGTCGCGGCCAACGGCGCGGTGCTGCTGCGCCACGAAACCTACGAGCACCCCTACCCGCACTGCTGGCGCTGCCGCAACCCGCTGATCTATCGGGCGGTGTCGTCGTGGTTCGTCGCGGTCACCGAATTCCGGGACCGGATGGTCGAACTCAACCAGCAGATCACCTGGTACCCCGAGCATGTCAAGGACGGCCAGTTCGGCAAGTGGCTGCAGGGCGCGCGCGACTGGTCGATCTCGCGAAACCGCTACTGGGGCACCCCGATTCCGGTGTGGAAATCCGACGACCCCGCCTACCCGCGGGTCGACGCCTACGGCAGCCTCGACGAACTCGAACGCGACTTCGGGGTGCGGCCCACCAACCTGCACCGGCCCTTCATCGACGAGCTGACCCGCCCCAACCCCGACGACCCGACCGGGGCCAGCACGATGCGCCGCATTCCCGACGTGCTCGACGTGTGGTTCGACTCGGGATCGATGCCCTACGCGCAGGTGCACTACCCTTTCGAGAACGCCGACTGGTTCGACGGCCATTACCCGGGCGACTTCATCGTCGAGTACATCGGGCAGACCCGCGGCTGGTTCTACACCCTGCACGTGCTGGCCACCGCGCTGTTCGACCGTCCCGCCTTCAAAACCTGTGTGGCACATGGCATCGTGCTGGGATCCGACGGGCAGAAGATGAGCAAGTCGCTGCGCAACTATCCCGATGTCAGCGAGGTGTTCGACCGCGACGGCTCCGACGCCATGCGCTGGTTCCTGATGGCCTCGCCGATCCTGCGCGGCGGCAATCTCATCGTCACCGAGCAGGGCATCCGCGAGGGCGTGCGCCAGGTGCTGCTGCCGTTCTGGAACGCCTACAGCTTCCTGGCCCTCTACGCACCCAAGGTCGGGACCTGGCGCACCGATTCGACGCAGGTACTGGACCGCTACATCTTGGCCAAGCTCGCCGAGCTGCGCGACAATCTGACCCACGAGATGGACAACTGCGACATCTCGCGAGCCTGTGAGCAGCTGCGCCAGTTCACCGAGGCGCTGACGAACTGGTATGTGCGACGGTCGCGTTCACGGTTCTGGGAAGAAGACGCCGACGCCATCGACACCCTGCACACCGTGCTGGAGGTGACGGCGCGGCTGGCCGCGCCGCTGCTTCCCTCGGTGACCGAGATCGTGTGGCGCGGCCTGACGTCGCAGCGCTCGGTGCACCTGACCGACTGGCCCGCTCAGGGCGACGTGCCCGCCGACCCCGACCTGGTCGCCGCGATGGATCAGGTGCGCGAGGTCTGCTCGGCCGCGTCTTCGTTGCGCAAGGCCAAGAAGCTGCGGGTGCGGCTGCCGCTGCCGAAACTCACGGTGGCGGTGGAGAATCCGCAGCGGCTGGAGCCCTTCGCCGACCTGATCGCCGACGAGCTGAACGTCAAGAGCGTCGAGCTGACCGACGCGATCGACACCTACGGCCGCTTCGAGCTCACCGTCAACGCGCGGGTGGCCGGGCCGCGGCTGGGCAAGGACGTGCAGGCGGCCATCAAGGCGGTCAAGTCGGGGGAGGGCGTCGTCAATCCCGACGGCACCCTGACCGCCGGACCCGCGGTGCTGCTACCCGAGGAATACAGCTCTCGCCTGGTCGCGGCCGACCCGGAATTCACCGCGGCCCTGCCCGACGGCGCGGGGCTGGTGGTGCTGGACGGCACGGTGACCCCGGAACTGGAGGCCGAGGGCTGGGCCAAGGACCGGATCCGCGAGCTGCAGGAGCTGCGCAAGACGACGGGTCTCGATGTGTCCGACCGGATTTCGGTGGTGATGGCGGTGCCCGGCGAGCGGGCCGACTGGGCGCGCACCCACCGCGACCTGATCGCGGGCGAGATCCTGGCCACCAGTTTCGAATTCGGCGATCCGGCCGACGGCGCCGAGATCGGCGACGGCGTGCGGGTGAGCATCGCCAAGGCCTGAGCGGTCAGGCGCCGGACCGCAGCGCCCGGTGGGCATGCGGCCAGAACGGCATGCCCACCACCACCGTCGCCCCGGTGGCGATCAGGCCGACCGCGACGTCCACACTCTTGCGGCCATCCGAGGCCCAGTAGACGTCCTTGAGGTCCAACAGCAGCGCCAGCTCGTCGACGATCATGGCGTTCGCGGCGCCGTAGGCCACCGCGGCCGCGGGATGCCGCCGTTGCTCTTCGCTGCCGCGCAGCCCGACGCCGGCCACCGTCGCCAGCATCCCGATGCCGATGTTGTAGTGGTGGAAGTGCTTGCCGCCCAACGACACACCGCCGCCGGACGGGCCATGGCCGGCGCGGATCCAGTGGGTGAGACCGCGCAGGCCCGCGAAGGTGAGGGTGAACGACGCCCACGCCAGCACCGTGGTCTGCTCCCCGGGTTGCAGGCGTTCGTTCCATTGATGGCGCAGCCGCGCCCAGCGCGTCGCGGGTGACGCGACCCCCTGCGGAGCGGCCGGGTCGCCCTGCCCGGTGTCCATGACAAAACGTTAGTCCCGACTGGCGCTCCGCGTGGGCCCTAGCATCGAGCGTGTGGAGTCGCGGTGGGTGCTGCACCTTGACATGGACGCGTTCTTCGCCTCCGTCGAGCAACTCACCCGCCCGACGCTGCGCGGGCGCCCGGTGCTGGTCGGCGGCGTGGGCGGGCGCGGCGTGGTGGCCGGGGCCAGCTACGAGGCGCGGGTGTTCGGGGCGCGTTCGGCCATGCCCATGCATCAGGCCCGCCGGCTGGTCGGCGTGAGCGCGGTGGTGCTGCCGCCGCGCGGCGTGGTGTACGGGCTGGCCAGCAGGCGCGTCTTCGACACCATCCGCGCCGTGGTGCCCGTGGTCGAGCAGCTGTCGTTCGACGAGGGATTCGGCGAACCCGCGCAGCTCGCCGGGGCGTGCGCCGAGGACGTCGAGGCGTTCTGCGAGGAGCTGCGGCGACGGGTTCGCGACGAGACCGGCCTGATCGCATCGGTGGGCGCCGGCTCGGGCAAGCAGATCGCCAAGATCGCCTCCGGGCTGGCCAAGCCCGACGGGGTCCGGGTGGTGCGCCGCGCCGAGGAGCGGGCACTGCTCGGCGGGCTCCCGGTGCGCCGGCTGTGGGGGATCGGCCCGGTCGCCGAGGAGCGGCTGCATCGCCTCGGCATCGAGACGATCGGCGAGCTGGCCGCGCTGACCGAGGCCGAGGCGGCCAACATCCTGGGCGCCACGATCGGGCCGGCGCTGCACCGGCTGGCCCGCGGCGTCGACGACCGCCCGGTCGCCGAGCGCGCCGAGGCCAAGCAGATCAGCTCCGAATCGACCTTCGCTGCCGACCTGACCAGCCTGGAGCAGTTGCGGGAGGCCATCGAGCCGATCGCCGAACACGCCCATCACCGCCTGCTGCGCGACGGGCGGGGCGCGCGCACCGTCACGGTCAAGCTGAAGAAATCCGACATGAGCACGCTGACCCGGTCAGCGACGCTGCCCTACGCCACCACCGAGGCCGCGGCGCTGGTGGGCATGGCGCGCCGGCTGCTGATCGATCCGCGCGAGATCGGGCCCATTCGCCTTCTCGGCGTGGGCTTTTCGGGGCTGAGCGACGTGCGCCAGGAATCGTTGTTCCCGGATTTGGAACTGGCTGCGCCGCAACCGGATTCACCGCCGGTCGAGACAGCGACCGAGGCGATGTATGGCCCCGGGCCCCAGGCGGCAGAGGCTGCGGGGTGGCGGGTCGGCGACGACGTCGCCCATCGCGAGCTCGGGCATGGCTGGGTGCAGGGCGCGGGCCACGGCGTGGTCACCGCGCGCTTCGAAACCCGCAGCTCCGGCCCCGGCCCCGCCCGGACGTTCCCCGCCGACGGCGGCGACCTGGTGCGCGCCAACCCGATCGATTCCCTGGATTGGCCCGACTACGCCGGCGCGCTGCAGGCCTCCGAAGTCAGGGCGCTGTCAGCCCCACCGGCCGACGACGTCGGCGACCGGTAGCTGCGCGGCCAGCGCGGCGATCAGCAGGACGCGCGCCTGAGGCGGACGCAGCCCCGGCACCATCACCGCCCCGGCCGCCGCCATGTCGTGCCCGGGACCGTAGCCGGCGCCGACCCGCCCGCCGGGGACGCGGGTGGACACCGCGACGGCGACCCCGTCGCCGCAGTGCCGGCGCACCGCGTCGACCACCTTTGGTCCGGCGTTGCCCGAACCCAGCGCCTCGAGCACCACGCCCCGCGCCCCGGCGGCCACGCACGCATCGAGGGCCACCGCGTCACTGCCCAGGTACGCCGCGACGATGTCGACGCGCGGCGCGGAAACGGCCCGCAGCTCGCCGACGTACGGGCGGACCTTCGGGCCGGTGAGCGTCACGTCGCCGGCCACGGTGCCGAGAGGCCGGCCGGTGAAGCCGCTCAGGTCCTCGGTGGCCACCTTGCTCATGCCCAGCGGCTGCAGCACCCGGCCGGCGAAACACAGCAGCACGCCCAGGTCGCGGGCGGCCGGGCTGGCCGCCACCGTCAGCGCGTCGCGCACGTTCGCCGGCCCGTCCGCGTCGGGGGCGTCGGCGCTGCGCATCGCCCCGGTCAACACGACCGGCGCCCGGCCCGCGTAGGTGAGCTCGAGCCACAGCGCGCTCTCCTCCATGGTGTCGGTGCCGTGCAGCACCACCACACCGTCGGCCCCGCCGTCGACCGCGGCCGTCACCGCGTCGCGGATCCGGTCCCAGTCGGCCAGCGTCAGCTCCGAGCTGTCGACCGCCAGCAGGTCGACGACGTCGACGTCGTGTTCCTCGCGGAAGGGCGCCGTCAGGTCCGAGCCGCTGTACGAGGGTCGGTGCACCCCGTCGGCGTCGGTGCCGGTCGATATCGTGCCCCCGGTGGCGATGACGGTGAGGCCGGCCATGGTGGCATCATTGCGCATCGCCGCTGCGCGAACATGGCTAGCCTGCGTGGGGCAGTAGGGGATGATGGGGAAGTGCCTGAAGAACCAACGAAATCGACTGAGCCGGTGACCTCAGCCGAAGAGGCTGGTGAGGCCGCCCCGGTCGAGCGAGACGCAGAGCCCGAAACGGCCGCGCCGCCCGAACCCGCCCCCCGGCGGCTGCGGCTGCTGCTGTCGATCGCGGCGATAGTCCTGGCCCTCGACGTCGTCACCAAGGTGCTCGCCGTCAAACTGCTGCCGCCCGGCCAGCCGGTGCCGATCATCGGCGACACGGTGACCTGGACCCTGGTGCGCAATTCGGGTGCGGCCTTCTCGATGGCGACCGGCTACACCTGGGTGCTGACGCTGATCGCGACCGGTGTGGTGGTCGGCATCTTCTGGATGGGCCGCCGGCTGGTGTCGCCCTGGTGGGCGGTGGGCCTGGGCATGATCCTCGGCGGCGCGATGGGCAACCTGGTCGATCGCTTCTTCCGCGCTCCCGGGCCGCTGCGCGGGCATGTCGTGGATTTCCTGTCGGTCGGCTGGTGGCCGGTGTTCAACGTCGCCGACCCCTCGGTGGTCGGCGGCGCCATCCTGCTGGTGGTGCTGTCGATCTTCGGGTTCGACTTCGACACGGTCGGTCGGCGCACCGCTAGTGACCGGCGCAAGGACGAGGGCGAGCAGCCAGGACAGCGCGGGTGAGTGACCGCTCGATGCCCGTCCCGGAGGGACTGGCGGGCATGCGTGTCGACGCCGGGCTGGCCCGCCTGCTGGGCCTGTCGCGCAGCGCGGCGGCGGCGCTCGCCGAGG
>NZ_BAAGDE010000073.1:12588-26942 GCF_054660795.1 Mycobacterium sp. MUNTM1 | reverse complement strand
CACCCCAGCGCAAGGTGGCCAGCACCAGCCACCAGTGAAACGCCACCCGGTCGACGGTAGTCGCGCTGGCCTGCTCGTAGGCGCGCAGGAAGCTTTCGACGCTGCCCAGGCCGCCCGCCCCGAGGCTGGCCGCGGCGCCGAATCGCCAGGCCCGGATGCAGAACCACGCCAGGTCTTCGTGGGCCTGCCCGACGTGTACCAGCTCCCAGTCCAGCACCGCGGCCAGGTTGGACCCGTCGACGATGAGGTTGCCCATCCGAAAGTCGCCGTGCACCAACACCGCCGGCGAGGGCGGGGGGCGGTGGGCGGCCAGCCAGCGGAACCCCCATTCGAATGTCGCGGTGGTGTCGCCCATGTCGTCGAGGCGCTGGCGCCATTCGGCGAGCTGGTCCTCGTGGTTCAGGTCCGGAATGTCCGTGTCGGCGCGGTGGATAGCGGCTATCGCCTGCGCGCATTGCTGCAGCAGTCGGGTACGGGAGGCGTGTCCGTCGGCGCCGTCGAGCTGACGCTGGATGCGGCGCACGATGGTCTCGCCCTTGATCTCGTCACAGATCAAATACGGATTGCCCAGTGCGGCAGGCGAATTGTCGGCGATCAGCACGTGTGGGACCGGCGCGCCGGCGGCCGCCGCGGCGGCCTGCGTCCTGGCTTCCAGCTCCATGCCGGCATGCACATCGTCGGGTGGGCCGGTGCGCAGGATCAGCGCACGACGCTGCGCGTTGATGACGGCGTCGAACGCCCAGGTGGTTCTGCTGGCGCCACCGGTGAGCGCGCGCAGGTTGTCGACCGCGGTGTCGGCGCCGATGGCCGCCGTGAGCACCCCGGCCAGTTTGGTGCGCAGTTCCGCCGACTCGTCGCTGTCCATCACTTCTTGCCGAATTTGAACAGTCGCTGCGCCACCCGGCGAATCTGAATTTCCTCTGCGCCCTCGGTGATCCGGTAGCGACGGTGATGGCGGTAGATGTGTTCGAACTGCTCGTGCCGGCTGTAACCGAGGCCGCCGTAGACCTGCATGGCGCGGTCGGCGGCGTCGCAGACCAGCCGGTTGGCGCGATAGTTCGCCATCGAGACCTTGTCGGAGACCTCCATGTGGTGGTCGCGGTCCAGGTGCCAGGCGGCATATTGCACCAGCAGCCGCACCATCTGCGCCTCGGTCTGCAGTTCGGCCAGCGGCCACTGCACGGCCTGGTTCACCGACAGCGGCTTGCCGAACACCTTTCGGCTCGCCGCGTATTCGGCGGCGCGGTCGATACAGTACTGGGCCGCGCCCAGGCTGCTCGCTGCCTGCCGAATCCGGTTCTCGTGCAGGAAGGTTTGTGCGACTTCGAGGCCGCGGTCCACCTCGCCGAGCACCGCGTCGGCGGGAATTCGAACATCGGTCAACTCGACTTCGCCGTGGTCGGTCGGCATGTTGAAGGTCCACCAGTAATAGGGCACGTTGAAGCCGGGCGAATCGGTGGGCACCAAAAACGCGGTGATGCCGAACGCGGCCCCCGGCTCGCCGGAGGTGCGCGCGAAGACCAGGTCGTGGGTTGCCCGGTGCACGCCGGTGTTGAACCGCTTGGAGCCGTTGATCACCCAGCTGTCGCCGTCGCGTTCGGCGCGCGTCTCCAGCCAGGTGGCATCCGATCCGTGTTGCGGCTCGGTCAGGCCGAACGCCATGGACCGCTCCCCGGTGATCAGCGCCTCCGACCACTCCTTTCGTTGCTCGTCGGTGCCGAACCGCTCCATCATGATCACCTGCGGGAAGTTCCCGACGATCGACGATTCGTTCTGCAGGTCGTTGTGCAGGCCAAGCCCCTTGTGCGCCAGGTGTTCCCGGATGACCGCCATGTCGACATTGCTGCCGTCGCGACCGCCCAGCGCGGCCGGCAGGCCGTAGCGCAGCCAGCCGGCCCTGTCGGCTCGGCGGCGCATCTCGGAGAGCAGATCCTCCCATTCGCGCGTCGGGATCCCGTCGTTGTCCCAATCGGTGCGCGCGTGCTCGCGGCGCTGGTCGAAGTACTGCATGTTGTCGCGTTCCAGCGGCTTGATCTCGGTCTCGATGAACTCGTCCATCTCGGCGAGCACGCCCGGGAGGTGCTCTGGCAGAGTGAAATCCACGTCTTCTCCTAAGATCTCCTGGGGCCGCCGTACAGGGTTTTCTTCCAGATGGTTGCCAAGGTCGCGATGGCGTCCTCGTCGCTGATCTCCCCGAGGCCCGCCGGCCCGGACGGTCCGACGAACACGGTAGTGAAGTTCTCGAACAGCAACGCGATGGCGGCCGCGGTGTGCTCGGGATGCAGCTCGGCGCCGTAGCCCTGATCCTGGGCGCGGCGCACCGAGGCCGCGACGAGATCCACTCCGAACCGCCGGAATTCGTTCTGTACGGCCGCGAAGCGCTGCTGGGTGGCGGCCAGCTGGGCCACGGCGATCATGATGCCGATGTTCTGCTTGAACATGTTCCAGTAGCCGGTGACCACCGAAGTAAAAAAGTTGTCGTCCTCGGTGGGGGCACCTCCCGCTTGCGGGGGAGAGTCCGGCAGGTGGACGCTGAGTCCCGACGGCGTGACGACCTCGTGCAGGAACGATTCCGCGAGCGCAGCCAGCAGGTCTTCCTTGTCGGTGAAGTACCGGTAGAACACCGCCGGCGATTTTCCCGCGGCCGACGTGATGTCGGCCAGGGTGGTGCCGTGAAAACCCCGTTCGGCGAACAGCTTTCGGGCCGCCTGCTCGATGGCCTGTCTGGTCTGGCGGCCTTTGGCGGTCAGCTCGCGGTTCGCCTCCGGGGCGGACATCAGTTCCGCATCCGGTCGCCGGCGCGCAGCAGGGCGCTCGGCAGGTCGTGTCCCACCACTGACTTCGCCACCCCGGCCGCGGCGATGGCGGCCTGCAGGTCGACGTCCACGTCGATGCCGCTGTCGCGCAGCAGGTAGACGAGATCCTCGGTGGCGATGTTGCCGGTGGCGCCCGGCGCGAAGGGGCAGCCACCCAGGCCGCCGACCGAGGCGTCCAGCCGGGTCACCCCGGAGCTGACCGCGGCGTAGGCGCTGGCCAGGCCGGAGCCGCGGGTGTTGTGGAAATGCCCGCCCAGCGGGAGGTCGCCGATCACCGGGTTCAGTTGTGCGATCAGCGATTTCACCCGGCCCGGGGTGGTGGTGCCGATGGTGTCGGCGATCGACAGGCGGTCGGCACCGCGGTCGCGGGCGGCCGCGGCGATCTCGAGCACCCGCTGGGGCGGGGTGGGGCCTTCGAACGGTGAGTCCCAGGCGGTGGCGATGACGACTTCGACGGTGACCGGGGGGCTGGGGCCGCCGTGCGCGATGGCGACGATCTCGTCGATCTGGTTGGTGGCCTCGGTGCTGGTGCGCCCGACGTTGGCCTTACTGAAGGTGTCGTCGGCGGCCACCACGTATTCGATGGAGCGCAGCCCCGCGGCGACGGCCCGCTTGGCGCCGTTAGGGCTGGCCACCAGGGCCGAGAATTCGATGTCGGGGTAGTTGTGCAGGTGGGCGGCCAGCTCGGCGGCATCGGCCATCGACGGCACCTTGGTGGGGGAGACGAACGCGGTGACCTCTACCTCGCGAACGCCGGTGGCCGCCACCGCGGCCAGCAGTTCAAGCTTGGCCGCCAACGGAATTGGCGCTTCGATCTGCAGGCCGTCGCGCAGCGCCACCTCACGAATCTGGACGTATGTCATAGCACCTCCTCGGCGCGCAGCCCGTCGAGCTCCTCGGCCGTCTTGCCCAGCAGCCCGATGAAGACGTCGTCGTTGTGCTGGCCCGGGCGTGCGGGGCCGGCGTTGCGGACCTGCCCCGGAGATTCCGAGAGCATCGGCACGATGCCCGGGCCCAACACGTTGCGCCCCACCCGCTCGTCGTAGTGCTCCACCAGCATGCCGCGCGCCCGTAGCTGCGGGTCGTTGACCACCTCGGCGACGGTGTTGATCGGCCCCGCGATCACGCCTGCGGCGGAGAGGGTTTCGATGATCTCGCCGGGCTGGCGTTCCGCGGCCCAGGCGCCGATGACGTTGTCGAGTTCGTCTTGATTGCGTCCCCGCGCGACATGCGTGGCGAACCGGTCGTCGGTGGCCAGTTCCGGTCGGCCCATCGCCTTGCACAGCCGGGCGAAGACGGTGTCCTGGTTGGCGGCGATCACCACCCACGAGCCGTCGGCACTGCGGTAGATGTTGGACGGGGCGATGCCCTCCAGCCTGGTGCCCGACGGCCCGCGCACCACCCCGCCGACGTCATAGTCGGGGATGGTGGATTCCTGTACGGCCAAGCATGATTCGGTCAGGGCGACGTCGACCACCTGCCCGCGCCCGGTGACGCCGCGCCGGTACAGCGCGGCCAGCGCACCCTGGGCGCCGAACATGCCGGCCAGGCTGTCGCCGAGCGAGAGCGCCAGCCGGGGCGGCGGACCGCCCGGAAAACCGTTGAGGTGGCGCAGCCCGCTGACCGCCTCGGCGACCGACGCGTAGCCGGCCTTGGTGGCGTCCGGTCCGGTCTGCCCGTAGCCGGACACCCGGACCAGGATGATGCCCGGATTGCGTTCGCTGAGCACGTCGTAACCCAGGTTCCACTTTTCCAGGGTGCCCGGACGGAAGTTCTCCACCACGATGTCGGACTTCTCGACGAGGTCACAGAACAGGGCCCGCCCACGGGGATGGCGCAGGTCGAGGGTGATCGCCCTCTTGTTGCGCGCGTGCACCGTCCAGAAGACATGCTGCCCGGCGAGTTCGGCCTGACCCCAGGTGCGCAGCGGGTCCGGGGCCTTGGGCAGTTCCACCTTGATGACGTCGGCGCCCATGTCGCCGAGCAGCCGCCCGGCGAAGGGCCCGGCGATCAGGGTGCCCAGTTCGAGCACCCGAACGCCGTCCAGGGGGCCGGTCACATCGATGCGCCGCTCCTCCTCATCGCTGCGCTCTGCATCGTCGCCGGCGGAAGTCATTCGGCGCTCGCGAAATCGTGCCGCACCAGCCAGTCCGTGACAATTGTGACCGCTGCCCGCAGCGCGTCGCGCTGGTCGGGGCCCGCGTAATAGTGTGTGGCACCGGGGATTTCGTGCATTTCCTTGTCCTCGTGTCCGATCGCCTGGAACAGCCGCCGGGTGTGGCTGGGCGTGCAGGCGTCGTCCGCCAGGTTACCGATCACCAGCGCGGGGATCGCGATGTCGGGTCCGCAGGCCACCGCGTCGCCGCGGGCGTCGTCGTAGCTCCACTGCGACAGCCAGCCGCGCAAGGTGGAGAACCGGGCCAGCCCGACCGGGCTCATGTTCACCACCTGAGGATCCCCCAGATAGCAGGTGCCGGGGACGCGTTCGTTGGGATCGACGGCCGGGTCCAGCCAGCGCGGGTCGGCCATGGTGCCGTGCACGACGAAACCGAACTCGGCAACATCTGCGTCGGGGCGCCCCGACGCCTTCAACGCGGCCAACTTGTCCTTGACCCACGCGGTGATGCGGCGGTTGCGGTCGATCTGCGCCTGCCGGTAGCGGTCCAGGAATTCTTGGCTGTAGGGCGGCTGATTGGGGTTGTCGGGGTTGTACAGGTCCAGCTCGGGATCGCGCTTGGTGGGATCGGATTCGTCGAGGATCGACGCGTCCAGCCATTCGGTCAGCGTGCCGTGCCGACTGATGTGGGCGGCCAGCAGCATGATGCCGTCGGCCGCGGGCAGGTCGAGCTTGGTCAGGTCGGGGCCGTCACCGGTCGGGCTGGAGGTGATGGTGGGATTCTGCGCCTGCTGCTGGTAGAACACCGACAGCGAACCGCCGCCGCTCCACCCCGCCAGCACCACCTTCTGGTAGCCCAGCCGCTTCTTGGCGTCCTTGATGCACTCGCCGAGATCCTCGACCACCTTCTCCATCAACAGCGCCGAGTCGGTGCCGCGGAAGCGGCTGTTGCAGTAGATGACGTGATGGCCGGCCCGCGCCAGCGCGTTGATCATCGGCAGGTAGGCGCCGCCGCCGATGGGGTGCATGAAGACCAGCACCGTGTCCGACGGCCTGTCCTTCGGCTTGAGTAGGTAGCTTTCCAGCACGGTGATCTCGGCCAGCCCTCCGTAGACGTCCCGCACCCCGGAATTGTTCTGGAAGGCAACGAGATAGGGGATCCGGTCGTACTCGAACTTCTTGGGTTTCGCGGCTTGCGCTTGCGTCATCAGTGTTGTCCTAGGTCGTGGGCCAGTACGTCTGCCGACGGGGTGAGCCGCCGGCGCGTGTCGATGGCGATCACCTGCCAGTCGACGCGGGAGTAGTCGTCGAATTTGCGGCGCGCACGTTCGCGGGCCTTCTCCGGTGCGCCGTGGTGAACGCCTTGCGGCGCATGGGAAATCAAACCGGGAGGCATCGGGATGCCGTACAACGAGCCGCCGTGGAAGAAGGCGATCTCGTCGTAGTCGACGTTGCGGTGATACCACGGTGTGCGTTCGGTGCCCGGGATCCCCTCGGCGGGCTTGGGCAGGAAGTTCATCACGTAGACGCCGGTGGCCTGCATGAAAAGGTGCACCGTCGGGGGCAGGTGGACACTGTCGGAGGTGACCACGTTGTAGTCGGCGATGTTGAACGTGAACGCGAAGTTGTCCCCGCGCCAGCCCTCGACGTCGAGCGGATTGTGTTGGTAGAACAGCGTTGTCGGGCCGCCCTCGTGGATGAGCCGAACCTCGAATTCGCCGTCGGCGTCGTCGACCGGCGCCGGCTCGGGGATGACGACCTGCGACGGGTCGAAGGGGAAGTGCCGGCCCAGCGCGCCGGGCGGCGGCACTCGGAACTCGTCGGTGGCCTCGATCATCAGCATCGTCGTTGCGCTGTCAGGCAAGTGGCGCCAGGTGCACGCCTTCGGGATGTACAGCCAGTCGCCCTCGCGGTAGCGCAGCGGTCCGAATTCGGTCTGGGCCAGGCCGCTGCCCTGATGCACGAAGCACAGCAGGTCGCCGTCGACGTGACGGACGAAGAACGGCATCGGCTCGTGGCGGCGGCTCAAGAGGATTCGGCAGTCGTCGTTGCTGAACATCAGCAGTGGTCCACCGTCGGCGGCGGTGGCGTCGCTGGGTTTGAGCTCGCTGGACAGCACGTCGATGGGCCGCAGCGGGCCGACCGACCGGTAGGCGGTGGGGTCGTGGCGCCGGTACAGGTTGGCGGTGCGACCGGTGAATCCGCCTCGGCCCAACTCGTCGTCCTTGAGGCCTTCGAGGTCGGCGTGCAGGCGGCGCGGCGTTCGGCCTTTTCGCAGGTGCACAAAGGATTCCATGGGTGACCCCCGGCTCGGGCGCGGACAAAACTGAAAGTGACATTACTTTCTCTTTTTGTGCCGCACAAGGGCTGTCGCGAGACATAATCCATTGCGCACCGCTGCGGCGTGTCCTCGCCGACGTTTATGTGTCGCGACCGAGGGGGCCGGGGCCAGGCTGCTAACCGCGAACGCGCAGCACGACCTTTCCCTTGGCGCTGCGGTTCTCCAGGGAGGCGACGGCGGTCCCGGCTTCTTCCAGCGGGTAGGTCACCGGCTCGGGCGGGGCCAGCTCCCCGGAGGTGAGCAATCGCTCGAGTCCGGCCCACTGCTCGTCCAGCGCGCCCGGATGCGTCCCCGCCCAGGCGCCCCAACCCACGCCGACCACGTCAACGTTGTTGAGCAGCAACCGGTTTACCTTGACGGTGGGAATCTCGCCGCCAGTGAACCCGACGACCAGCAGCCGCCCGCCCGGTGTCAGCGAGCGCAGCGAATCGGTGAACCGGTCGCCGCCGACCGGGTCGACGACGATGTCGACGCCACGACCGTGGGTCAGCTCCTTCACCGCGTCCTTGAATCCGTCGGCCAGCACCACATCCGTCGCGCCGGCGGCCGTCGCGATGTCGGCCTTGTCCTGCGTGCTGACCACGGCGATGGTCCGGGACGCGCCCAGCGCCGGCGCCAGCCGCAGCGCCGACGTCCCGATGCCTCCGGCCGCGCCGTGCACCAGAACCGTCTCGCCGCGCTGCAGCCGACCCCGCACGGCCAGCGCGAAGTACACCGTCAGGTCGTTGAACAGCAGGCCGGCGCCCGCCTCGAAGCTCACGTTGTCGGGCAGCTTGAACACCCGGTCCGGGGCCAGCACCGCGACCTCGGCCATGCCGCCGGACAGCATCGTCAGGCCGACGACCCGGTCGCCGGCGCGCACGTGCGCGCCTTCGGGGGCGGATCGGACCACGCCGGCGATCTCGGCGCCGAGCACGAACGGCAACTCCGGGCGGTATTGGTAGAGGCCCCGGGTGAGTAGGGCGTCCGGAAAGGCGACACCGGCGGCGTGCACGTCGACGACGACCCCGTCGCCCGACGGTTCGTCGATGTCGGTCAACTCGACCGCGTCCGGACCATCGAGCCGAGTCACCTGTACCGCGCGCATGCCAGCAGAGCCTACTGGCCGCTCAAAATCCGCCCGCGACCCGCACCACGGCCCGGCCGGAGAATTTGCCGGCCCGCACCCGATCGATCACACCGACGACGTCTTTCACGTCAACGTCGCTGACCAGCGCGTCGAGGTGGCGTGGCCGCAACGAATCGCCGAGCCGGGACCACAATTCGCGCCGCGGTCCAATCGGCATCAGCACCGAGTCCATGCCCAGCAACGCGACGCCGCGCAGGATGAAGGGCAGCACCGTGGTGTGCAGGGCCGGGCCCCCGGTGAGGCCGCTGGCCGCCACCGCGCCACCGTATTCGACGGTGCTGAGCACGTCGGCCAGCGTCGCGCCGCCCACACAGTCCACTGCGCCCGCCCAGCGTGCCTTGCCGAGGGGCCGTGGCTTGGCGTCGGGGTCGGCGGGCAGCCGGCCGATAACATCAGCGGCGCCAAGGGCTTTGAGCCGGTCGGTGGCCCCGGCTTTGCCGCTCGATGCGACGACCTGATAACCGGCGGCCGCCAGCAGGTCCACGCTGACCGAGCCGACGCCGCCGGTGGCCCCCGTGACGACGATGGGACCGGCGTCGGGCGTGATGCCCCAGTCGATCAGCGCCTGCACGCTCATCGCGGCGGTGAAGCCCGCCGTGCCGATGGCGGCGCCCTCGTGCGGGGTCAACGCTCCGAGCGCCACCACCTGGTCGGCCGGCAGGCGTGCGTATTCGGCGTAGCCGCCGTGGTGGCCGGTGCCGATCGCGTAGCCGTGCGCCAGTACCTGGTCGCCGACGGCGAAGTCGGCCGACGTCGACTCGACGACCTCTCCGGTCAGGTCGATGCCCGGGACCACCGGGTAGTCGCGCACCACGCCGCTACCTGGCGTCAGCGCCAGGGCGTCTTTGTAGTTGACGCTGGAATAGAGGACCCGGATGGTCACCTCGCCGGGTGGCAGGTCGGAGTGGCTCAGCGTCTCGACCGACGCGCTTATCCGGTCACCATCTTGGCGCGCGACGAGCGCGTGAAACGTGTCCATCCTTCGACGCTAACCTCACCGTATGGATCCCTTTCCACTCGGTGGGTTTTCGGTCAACCGCGTCGGCTTCGGGGCCATGCAGTTGCCCGGGCCGAACGCGTTCGGTCCGCCGCGCGACCGCGACGAGGCGCTGGCCGTGCTGCGCCGGGCGGTCGAGCTCGGCGTCAACCACATCGACACCTCGCAATTTTACGGACCCGACATCGCCAACGAGCTCATTCGCGCCGCGCTGCATCCCTATCCGCAGAACCTGGCACTGGTCAGCAAGGTCGGCGGGCGCCGCGGCGACAAGGGCGCCTGGCTGCCGGCCGGCGCGCCGGCCGAATTGAGTCGCGACATCGAAACGAACCTGCGCAGCCTCGGTGTCGAGCGACTGGCGGTGGTGAACCTGCGCCTGTTCGAAAGCGACGGCCCGGACCAGGAGTTCGACGACCAGCTCTCGGCCATGATCGAGGCCCGGGACCGGGGCTTGATCGGCGGAGTCGGGCTGAGCAACGTCAACCGCGAGCACCTGCTGCATGCCGTGGGGCGCACCGAGATCGCTTGTGTGCAAAACGCATTCAACTTGGTGCACCGGGAGTCGGCGCCGGTGCTCGAGGAATGCGAGGCGCGGGGGATTGCCTTCGTCCCGTTCTTCCCGCTCGGTGCGGCCTTCATACAGCCCAACCCGGTGCTCAGCCACCCGGTGGTCCAGGAGATCGCGCAGCGGCTGGGGCGCACACCGGCTCAGGTCGCGTTGGCGTGGACGCTCAGCGTGGCACCCAACGTGCTGCTGATCCCCGGTACCTCGTCGTTGAGCCATCTGGAAGAGAACATGGCCGTCGCGTCCATCGAATTGGACGACGAAGCCCGCGAGCGGCTGACCGCGATCGCTACTTGAGCTCGGAGGAGGACAGGCCCAGCAGGCGGCGGGCGACCACCAGCTGCTGAATCTGTTGCGTGCCCTCGAAGATGTCCAGGATCTTCGAGTCGCGCGCCCACTTCTCCAGCAGCAACTGCTCGGAATACCCTGCGGTGCCTGCCAATTCGACGGTCTTCAGCGTCACGTCGGTAGCCATCCGGCCGGCCTTGGCCTTACTCATCGACGCTTCTTTGGAGTTGGGAATCTTGTTGTCGGCCTGCCACGCCGCGCGCAGCGACAGCAGATAGGCGGCCTCCCAGTCGGCTTCCATCCGCAAGAACTCTGATGCCGCCGCGCTCTGCACGTGCGAGGGCTTGTCGTAGGAGATTTCCACGCCGGCCTCGGTGAGGATCTTGCGAATCTCCTCCAGCGCGGCGCGGCCGACGCCGACCGCCATCGCCGCAACGATGGGCCGGGTGTTGTCGAAGGTCTCCATCACTCCGGAAAAGCCCTTGCCCACCTCGATTTCGGGGTTGCCGAGCAGATTTTCCTTCGGGATGCGGGCGTTGTCGAACCGGATGACCGCGGTGTCGGAACCCTTGATGCCGAGCTTGTGCTCCAGTCGTTCGACCGTGACACCGGGGTGCTCGCGCGGCACGACGAACGACTTGATCGCCGCGCGGCCCTGTGACTTGTCGAGCGTCGCCCACACCACGATGTGGGTGGCGCGGGAGCCGGCGGTGACGAAGATCTTCTCGCCGTTGATCACGTACTCGTCGCCGTCCAGGGTGGCGGTCGTCGACACGGCCGCCGAGTCCGATCCGAAACCGGGCTCGGTGATGGCCATCGCCGCCCATACCTTGCCCAGGCGTTGCAGCTGCTCCTCGTTGGCGACGGCGGAGATGGCCGCGTTCCCCAGCCCCTGGTAGGGGACGGACAGCATCATCGCCAGGTCGCCCCAGCTGGCTTCCAGCGTCTGCAGCAGCGCGGCCATGTTGGCACCGTTGTGGTTCTTGTCCCGTTCTTCGTCCTCGCCGCCCAGGGCGTTGGCACCCGCGAATTCGATTGACTCCGAGGCCCCTTCGAAGAGACTGAACAGCGTGTCCAGCTCTACCGGGTAGGCGTGCTCCTTGAGGTCGTACTTGCGGGCGATCGGTCGCATCAACTCGGCGGCGCCCTGATGCGTCTTCGTCGTCACCGCTTGCATCTTGCGGGGAAGTTCCAGATTGATTGCCATGATTGAACTTTCAGTTCGGGTTGGATAACGACTTAGATGACGACGACGCCCTCGGCGACGCCGATGGCCCGCAGGTCGCGGTACCAGCGTTCGACCGGGTGCTCTTTCGTGTAGCCGTGGCCGCCGAGCAGCTGAACGCCGTCCAGGCCGATCTGCATGCCCTTGTCGGCGCCGAGTCGCTTGGCCAGGGCCGCCTCGCGGACGAACGGCAGGCCCTGCTCGGCCCGCGCGGCGCCGCGCCAGGTGATCAGCCGCAGCCCGTCCAATTCGATGGCGATGTTGGCGCACATGAAGGCCACCGCCTGCCGGTGAGCGATGGGCTCACCGAAGGCCTCGCGCTCCTTGACGTACGGAACGACGTAGTCGAGCACCGCGTGGGAGGTGCCGACCGTCAGCGCCGCCCAGCCCAAACGGGCCAGCGCGATCGCCTCGGAGTAGTCCTCGTCGGTCGCCTCGTCCTCACCAAGCCGGGCGCTGGGCGGCACCGTCACGCCGGACAGTTCCAGGTGGCCCAGGGCGGCCGCGCGAATCCCCATGCTCGGATCCGCTTTGACGGTAAGGCCTTTCGACGACGACTCGACGATGAACAGGGCCGGCTTGCCGTCCAGCTGTGCGCCGACGATGAACAGCTCGGCGTCGGCGGCGGCCGGGACCAACGACTTCACCCCGTCGAGGCGGTACCCGCTCGGGGTGCGCACCGCGGTGGTCTTCAGCCGGGTGGGGTCGAAGAGCGGCTGGGGCTCGGCGATGGCCACGCACGCCTGGGGCACGTTCTCGCCGGCGAACTCGGGCAGGTAGGTGGCCTGCTGATCCGCGCTGCCCCAGTGGGTCAGCGTGGAGGCCACGCCACCCGGCGCCAGCAGCGGCAGCGCAAGACCCATGTCGCCGTAGGCCAGCGCCTCGGCGACAAGCACATTGGTCACGCTGGACCGGTGCGCGGCGATGCCGTCGAAATCCTCGGGGATGTTGATCGCGGTGATGCCCAGTTCGGCGGCCTTGCTGATCAGTTCGTGCGGGTAGGTCGCCGCCTCGTCGGCGTCGTGCGCGGCGGGCCGCAGCACCTCCGCGGCGAATTCGTCGAGCGTCTCGACGATCATCTTCTGCTCGTCGTCGGGTGTCAGGTCGAAGTAGTCCTTGCCGCTGGACTTGAGCCGAGTCGGCCCGCCGCGCAGGTTTTGGATTCGCTTGAACTCGCGAGACGAAGTGGCGGCCGTGGAGAAGACGGTCTTCGTGCCATAGCGCAGGGCGCGGTTGAGCGGGTCACGCAGTTGGTACTTGTCCAGGAACTCCTGCCCGACGAGCGGGGTGATCAGCGCGATCGCGATGTCGACGCCGGTGCGTTTGTGTGGTTGCAGCCCGACCGCGGATTTGTGGTCGCGCCGTTTGACGCGCGAGCGGGCGGATTTTGAAGTCTGTTCGGAACCGGAACCGGTCATTTTTCAGCAGCCTCAGGTCGATGGGCAATGCGGTTCTTTCCGATCTTACTCCGGAGTAAGATCAGAGAGAACACTTGTTAACTAATTCACACCGGCGGGGCCGAGAGGCTGCCGAGCACCTGCTGTTGCAGCAGGCCGTTGGTGGCCACGGCGCTGCCGTGATGGGGCCCCGCGGTGCCGTCCAACGCGGTCAGGACCCCGCCCGCTTCACGCACCAGGATGTCGAGCGCCGCGAGGTCCCACACCGACACTTCCGGTTCGGCGGCGATGTCGACCGCGCCTTCGGCGAGCAGGCAGTAGGACAGAAAGTCGCCGAAGGCGCGCACCCGCCACACCGCGTCGGTCAGCGCGATGAATCGGTCCCGCACGCCGAGCTGCGCCCACCCGGACAGGCTTGAGAACGACAGGCTGGCCGAATCCAGTTGTGCCACTGAGGAAACCGAGAGACGACGCGGGGGTGCGCCGTTGACCGTGACGAAGGCGCCCTCGGTGTGCGCGGCCCACCACCGGCGCTGCAGTGCCGGGGCGCTGACGACGCCGACGACGGGGACACCGTCTTCCAGCAGCGCGATCAGGGTGGCCCACACCGGCACCCCGCGCACGAAGTTCTTGGTGCCGTCGATCGGGTCGATGATCCATTGACGCCCGGTGAAGGTGGTGTCGCCGCCGAATTCTTCGCCGACGATGCTGTCGTCCGGCCGTTCGTGCCCGAGGGCCTCGCGCAGTTCGGTTTCCACCGCGCGATCGGCGTCGGTCACCGGCGTCAGGTCGGGTTTGGTGTCGATGCGCAGGTCCAGCGCGCCGAAGCGGCCGGACGTCAACGTGTCTGCGCGGTCGGCCAGCGTGAGCGCCAGCGCCAGATCGCCGGTGCGATTCATGACGCAGTCTTATCACGGACCTACCATGGCCACGTGTGGGAATTCGGACTGCTGCTCCTGCTGGTGGCGATCTTGGGGGTGTTCCTCGTTCAGCGGTTCGTCCCGCGCGGCCCCCGCGGCGAGCTGCTGAGCGGCACCCTGCTGGTGACGGGGATAAGCCCCCGGCCCGACGCCACCG
Source organism: Mycobacterium sp. MUNTM1 (assembly GCF_054660795.1). NCBI lineage: Bacteria > Bacillati > Actinomycetota > Actinomycetes > Mycobacteriales > Mycobacteriaceae > Mycobacterium > Mycobacterium sp. MUNTM1. The sequence goes on along the minus strand of NZ_BAAGDE010000073.1, from coordinate 12,991 downwards.
GCGAGCAGTTCGTGACCATCGCCGGCGTGATCAACGGGCCCACCGTCAACGAGCACGCCGTGTATCAGCGCATGGCCGTGGACGTGAATCAATGGCCGACCATCGGCCAGCTGTTCCCGGTGGTCTATTCGCCGAAGAATCCCGACAACTGGAAGTTCGCTCCCGCGGCACCGCCGGCTGCGCCCGGGCCGCCTGAGTCGCCGCAGCCGCCGGCGAGCTGAGCTTCCGTCAACCGGCCGCGGGTGGACGCGTCATCACCGTGATCCGCCTGCCGTAGCGGGGGACCACCAGCGTCGCCCGCCTCGCCGTGGGGCCCCGGGGGGCCGGGGGGGCCGGCCCCCGCGCCATACAGGTGGTTGGGGGGCCGCTGAGCGGCGGGGGCCCCGGGGGGGGGCCCCGAAAG
>NZ_BAAGDE010000073.1:0-12578 GCF_054660795.1 Mycobacterium sp. MUNTM1 | reverse complement strand
CCGCGTTTCCGCCCTGCGTTGGGGGGGGCACCGCTGGCGCCGCCCACGCCGGGGGCCCGGCGGTTCCCGGGGTGCGGGGGGGGCGCACGGACCCGGTCCGGGCGACCGCGTCGGTCGCCATCAGGTCGGACAAGCCGCCGCCGGGCACTGCCGCGACCTGGTTGGCGGTCGCGCCGGTCCAGCCGGCGGGCACGGACATCGGGCCGATCCGTCCGGCGCGCGCGAGCACCGCGTTGACGTTGCCGAGTCCCGACGTCGCGCCGCTGAGCGCCGGAGCCTTGGGCAACGCGGCCGGCACCGCGGCGAGGTTCGGCAGTATTCCTAAGTTCTTGTCGGCCTGGATGATTCCCGCGGTAGTCCCCTCAGCGGTGAAAATGGATCTGAAGGTGGTCTGGGCGCCTTGGATGGTGTCCAGGATTCGGAAGAGTTCCGACGACGAATTGGATGTCGAGGAATTCACTATCACCACGTCCGATCCCGATCCCGAGTCCGTACCCGAGCTCGAGGCGTTCGCGGTAGCTTGCGCGACGGCGTCCTGCTGCGCCGCCACCCCATCGTTTGTCGTGGTCTGTCGCGGCGAGGAAAACGGCGAGAACTGCACCGCCGCAGTCGAACTGGCGGAATAGCCGTACATCGCGGCGGCATCCTGCGCCCAGTATTCGGCGTACTGGGCTTCGGTGGCCGCGATGGCCGCGGTGTTCTGGCCGAAGAAGTTCGTTGCCACCAGCGTCGCCAGTTGGGTGCGGTTGGCCGCGACCGCGGGCGGCGGCACGGTCATGGCATGCGCCAGCTCGTAGGCCGCGGCGGCCGCTCGGGCCTGCATCGCTGCCTGCTGGGCCCGCTCGGCGGTCGAATACAGCCACGCCACGTAGGGCGCGGCGCCGGCCGTCATTGCCTGGGCGGCGGGCCCGTGCCAGAACAAACCGGTCAGCCCGGACAGCACCGATTCATAGACCGCGGCCGTGATGCCCAGCTCGGCCGACAGCGAGTCCCAGCTCCCCGCGGCCGCCAGCAGCGAGCCCGACCCGGGGCCCGCGTACATCCGGCCAGAGTTCACCTCTGGGGGGAGAAAGCCGAATTCCATTGTCTTACAGCTCTAAAAGCTGCGTGAAGCGGAACTGCTTGCGGCGGATGGTTCGTCCTATGACCGACAGCAGTTGGGCCGGTGGTGGCACGTCACCCGGCGGCCGGCGGGCGTGGCATCACGGTGAGCCGCACGCCGTAGCGTGGCGGTACACCGGCGCCGGCCGATCGCGCCGCTCCGCCGCCCGGCATGCCGGGGTACCCGGGATACCCGGAGGCCATCGGCTCTTCGGTTCCCGGAATCGTGGTGAAGCCCGCGGGTTCCAACGGCGAGATGCGGGTGCTCGTCGGAGCCGCCCAGCTTGCGGGGACCGACATCGGCCCGATCGTGCCGGCGTGCGAGAGGGTCGCGGTGACGTTGCCCAGGCCACCACCGAGGCCCGCCGTGGCGCCGCGGAGTGCGGGCGCCGCGATCGCGGGAGCGAGATTGGCCGCCGCCGCCCCGGGCTTGGCCAGAATGCCCAGGTTGTTTTCCGCCCCGATGATGCCGGACACGAACTGCTCCATGTTGTAGGGAGCGCTGAAGCCGAGGCCCGTCCCCTGAATCGCGTCGAGGACCCGGAAGGCGTTGTTGCCGGAGCTGGATGCGTCCAGGTAGTAGACGTCACCCGTATTGATTCCCGGTTGCGTTTGCTGTAGCGGTGAAAACGTTTGCGCGGCAACCTTGGTCGCGCCGGCGTTGGCGTTGGCAGTAGCCACGGCGGCGTTCTGGGCGCTGACGCCGGATTCGTCGGTGGATTTGTTCGCGGCGGCGAATCGGGGCAACTGCGTCGTCGCCGCCGTCGACGACGCCGAGTAGCCGGCCATGGCGGCGGCGTCCTGAGCCCAGAAGTCGGAGTACTGCGCCTCGGTGTCCGCGATGGCCGCGGTGTTCTGGCCCACGATGTTCGTCGCCACCAGCGATGCCAGCAGGGTGCGGTTGGCGGCGATCACCGGCGGCGGCACGGTCATCGCATACGCCTGCTCGTAGGCCGCCGCGGCCGTCCGCGCCTGCATGGCCGTCTGCTTCGTCTGCTCGGCGGTGGCTTGCAGCCAGCCCATGTAGCGGGCGGCCGAGTATGCCATCGAATCGGCGGCGGCGCCGCTCCATTGCAGGCCCAGGCCCGCCAGCACCGATTCGTAGGACTCGGCGGTGGAGGCCAGCTCGGCCGACAGCGCGTCCCAGCTTCCGGCGGCGGCTAACAGCGAGGCCAGTCCGGGGCCGGTGTACATCCGGGCCGAATTGATTTCGGGTGGAAGAAAAGACCAATCCATCTGTGATACATCCCCTCAAAGTCGGTTTCGGGCAAACGCCACTGGCGCCGGCGCTCGCCGCATCGGCGTGTTCTCAAGAAAAGGCCGCTCCGGATTCGCTGTGCGGGTCGCAAAGCTCACCCCGCGTCAGGTGAAAGGGCAGCCCGGCGCGATCGCGCTACCGCTGACTAGCGGTCAGCGTGGCGCGTTTACTGGGTTGGCGGAGCGTGCGCGCAGGGCATTACAGAAGACCTTCGGTTTTCGGGCCCTTCAAACGTCGCAGGTGCGGTTGATGCATGCGGGGTTTTGCCTATTTCCCGGCGCCGACCAGGCAGAATTCAGCTGGCGTTCATCTTCCGTTCATCTCTCATTAACCAACGACGGGAGCTAGATTTACACCTGTTGAACAACGAAAGTATTTGACGTGCTTGATATCTGGTAGGAGTGCGCGCGTGGTCACCCGCGATGGTTCAAGCTATCGACCACACCCTGCAGCGCCTCGGGGTGCCGGAGGAACGGCGTGATGATGTCGACGGGCAACGGGAAGACGACGGTCGAGTTCTGATCCGCCCCCAACTCCAACAGCGTCTGGAGATAGCGCAGCTGCAGTGACGCCGGACTCTTCGAGAGGGTCTCGGCGGCTTCGCGCAGCTCCTCCGACGCCTGCAGCTCGCCGCGGGCGTTGATGACTTTCGCGCGGCGTTCGCGCTCGGCTTCGGCCTCCCGGGCCATCGCCCGCTGCATCGACTCGGGAATCTCGACGTCCTTGATCTCCACGACGCGCACCTGCACGCCCCAGGGTTCGGTCTGCTTCTCGATGATCGTGCGCAAGTCACTGTTGAGGTCCTCGCGGTGCGCCAGCAGCGTGTCCAGGTCCGCCCGGCCCAACAGCGAACGCAGGGTGGTCTGGGCGATCTGCGACGTCGCCACCGCGTAGTTCTCCACCGCCAGGATCGCTTTCAGCGGTTCCATCACCTGAAACATCACGACGGCGTTGACTCGGGCCGGCACGTTGTCCCGGGTGATCACCTCCTGCGGCGGAATGGTGAGTGTCACCAGACGCTGGTCGACCCGAATCATCTTGTCCACCAGCGGAATCAGAAACCGCAATCCGGGACCGTACAGCGGGCGCGCGTGGCCCATCCGGAACACGACCCCGCGTTCGTACTCGCGCAGCACGGCCAGCGACCACGTCGCGAGCACGGCAAGCAGGACTATCCCGGCGCCGATCAGGCCGACCACAAGGGCAGTCATGTCGTGTTGTCCTCCTTGCTTTTCCAGCCGCCGCCCCAGCGTGTGGAATACCGGTCGATCGCGGCGGCCACCTGGTCCTCGATCGCGCTGCGGTGCGGCAGGTGGTCGGGCGCGTTGGACGGAGTGTTCCACAGGTGGCGGACGAGCGGCAGCCCCAACAGCGCGACGATCAACACGGTCGCCGTCAGGACCAGCGCGTCGGCGGCCGAGTGGTTGGCGACCAACGTGGCCAGCGGCAGCACGATACCCAGTGCGGCCACGCAGCAGGCGATCCCGCGGTGAAACCGTCCGGCGTCCGAATGCGGCCACGGGTCGACCTCGCGGCTGATCTCGCGGCCGTGCTCGGAGGTCGTGCAATCGGATTTGACGGGACAGCTGTTGCACACCACCGGCAGCGCGCGATATCGCATGACCCGATGTTTCGGATCGAACGACGTCGGCCACAGCCAATGATTCTGCGGACAGATCCATGCATCATGGTCGGGCCGGTAGGTGAATTGCCCTGTGCGCCAACGTGCCGCGTGCGCGGAAGCCCGCCGGGCCATCGCGTCGAAGCTCCAGCCGACGGCCAGCAGCGCCAGGGAATACCCGGCGATCATCCACACCGAGGCACTCGGCGCGGTCACCGGTCAATCCCTCGCCGGCACCGCGGCACCGGGCTCCGGTTCCGTTGGTGCCTGGGTGTACAGCGGGTTTTCCGGCAGCTCGTCGGCGGTGGTCCCCGACCGGAAGTGGCGCAGCGCCGTCAGGGCGATCCAGACGAACGGCACCACCCCGCCGACGATCAGGATGACGTCGCCCGGTAGCCGGAGCCACTCCAGGACGGCGTTGCCCGGCTTGGTGATGTAGCCCAGCGACCGGGCCTCGAAGTAACCGTCGTTGACCGAGTGGTAGAGCTGCAGCACGCCCAGCGGCAGCAGGGTGGCGAACACCATCCACGCCAGCCCGATGTTCATGCACCAGAACGAGATTCGCGCGAGCTTCTCGGGCCATTTGTCGGGCGGGATCACGTAGCGGAAGGCGAACATGGCCAGGCCGACGGCGAGCATGCCGTACACGCCCATCATCGCCGCATGCGCGTGGTTGGCCGTCAGTGCGGTGCCGATCTGGTAGTAGGAGACCACCGGGAGGTTGATCAGGAATCCGAAGATGCCCGCCCCCAAGAAGTTCCAGAATCCGACCGCGACCAAGAACATGACCGCCCAGCGGTGCGGGAACGGGTTGGCGTCGCCGGATTGCTGGCGCGCACCCAACTGCAGGAACGCCCACGCCTCGACGGTCAGGAAGGTCAGCGGGATGACCTCGGCGGCCGAGAAGAAGGCGCCGAGCGCCATGTGCTCCACCGGGGTTCCGGAGAAGTACAGGTGGTGCATGGTGCCGATCACCCCACCGGCGGAGTACAGGATGACGTCGAGGAAGATCACGCCCAGCGCGATCTTCTCGCGCACCACGCCGAGCAACACGAACATGTACGCCACCATCACGGTGGTGAACAGCTCGAGGAAGTCCTCGACCCACAGGTGCACGACCCAGAACCGCCAGAAGTCGGCGACCGTGTAGTGGGCGTCGCTGCCGGCCAGCAGGCCCACGGCGTAGAAGCCCGGGATGGCCAGCCCGGAGAAGAAGAACAGCCAGGGCATGTTCATCTTCGACTCACCCTTGAGCCTGCCGCGGATGCCGCGCCAGATGATGGCGATCCACACGAACATGCCGATGATCAGCAGGATCTGCCACAGCCGTGGCAGGTCGAGGTACTCCCACTGCTGGGAGAACAGCCCGCCCGCCGGGATCACGCCGTAGATGGACAGCGCCTCGCAGATCAACGACCCGAACACCACCACGGCGACCGCGCCCAATAGCACGTAGGCCAGCAGCGCCTGGCGTTTGGGCTCGCGGCGCGCGATGAACGGCACCAGGAAGATGCCACCGGCCAGGAAGGCCGCCGCGGTCCAGAACAGCGACAGCTGCAGATGCCAGGTGCGGGCCAGGTTGTAGGGCAGCACGCGGGCCAGATCCAGTCCGAAGAAGTTGGACAGATCGGCCCGGTAGTGCTCGGCCGCGGCCCCCAGCAGCGTCTGGGCCAGGAACAGCACCGACACGATGGCGAAGAACCAGATGCAGGCGCGCTGTGCCGGGGTCAGGCTCACCTCGCCGGGCTGGCGAAAGGACAGGGTGGTCGACTCGGCGCTGTGCCAGCCGACCTTCTGGCTCCAGCGACCGTAGACCGCGAACATGATTCCGATGCCGCCCAGCAATGCGATCAGCGACAGCGCCGACCAGACGATGACTGCCGCGGTGGGCCCGTTGTCGACTCGCGGCTCGGCCGGCCAGTTGTTGGTGTAGGTGTACTTGTGGCCGGGCCGTTCGGCCGCCGCGGCCCAGGCCGTCCAGGCGAAGAATGCCGTGAGGTCTCGGATCTGCGCCTTGTCGGTGATCATGTGGGGCAGCAGGCCGTATTTCGTTGAGTTCTCACCGAAGTAGGCGGCGTACTGGCTCTGGATGTGGTCGAACGCCACGGCCTGGCGATCGGTGAACACCAACGTCTTATCAGCGGGGTGGTAGCGATTGGTGCGGAATTCGGTGACGACGCGTTCGCGCGGATCGGTGACGCCTTGCGCACGAAGTTGACCGGCGACATCCTCCGTGGCGGTCCGCAGGTATTCGGCGGTGTAGTCGGGACCCAGGTAAGCCCCGTGGCCGAGCACCGAGCCGTACTCCATCAGGCCGCGGGCCTGGTAGAGCTCCTGTCCCCGGGTGATGTCCTGGCCGGTGAACAGGAGCTGACCCGATTCGTTGACGACCTTGTCCGGCATCGGCATCGACGCCGAATACGTGCGGTAGGCCAGGATGCCCATCACCAGGAAGCCGAAGATCATGACCAGGGCGACGCCCTGGACCCAGCCTTTTCCGACCAGGGGCTGTGACGATGACTGTTGAGCGGATGTCTCTTGAGCGGTCATGCGCGAGGTCTCCCGTCCAGGCGATGGGTGGTGGTGCCCGCTGTCTCGCTTGTCAAACACACCTAGGTTCGTCCGCACCTAATACTCGATCGCTGGCGTCGCGATGGCAACAGTCAATTCGGTTATATGAGCGGACCATAGGGTCCAATGGCACCTATTTCGGGACCAATGCCTCTGGGACAGTGGGGTTTACGGGTCATAAAGTCTTAACCGAACGGTGTAGTGAACAGTTTTCTACCGCGCAATGAAGGAAGTCGCGATGAGCAACATGTATCCCGCTCCCGCAATTCTGGTAGGTGTCGACGGATCCAGGGCGGCGATACATGCGGCCGTCTGGGCGATCGACGAGGCGGTCAGCCGCGACATTCCGCTGCGATTGGTGTATGTCATCGACCCGCACGACGCATCTGGCGCGGGCACCGATGACACCCGGCTCGCCGTCGCCCGTGCCGCGTTGACCGACGCGCACCGAGCCGTCGACGCCCTGGGCGAACCGGTCAAGATCGAAACCGAAATCCTCAGGGGCAGGACGGTTTCCAAGCTGCTCGAAGCATCGAGGTCTGCGGTCATGCTCTGCATAGGGCGGATTGGGCTCAACCACGCCTGCCACGGGGGACCCGCCGTCGCGGCCTCGTTGGTCCGCTCGGCGGTGTGCCCGGTCGCCGTGATCCAACCGTCGGCGAGCCGTCCGGCCACGCCGCAGGTCAGTGGCGTGGTGGCCGAAGTGGACAACGGCACGGTGCTTCGGCACGCGTTCGACGAAGCCAGGCTGCGCCGAGCGACGCTGCGCGCGGTGTCGGTGGCGAAAGCCGCGGATGCGCCCCACTTAGGGGCTGAAAAGCTCTCAGCGCAAGGGCAGTTGGATCGCAGGCTGACGCGGTGGATGCGGCTGTATCCCGACGTGGCGGCCGAGCCGGCGATGGTCAGCGGCGGCGTGGACCGCTATCTGCGCGCCCACCACGATCCCGGCCAGCTGCTGGTCACCGACTCCTATCGGGCCGAGGCCCTGTGTCATGAGGGCCACTCCGTGCTCGCGATACGTTGCGGCAACCTGTAAATCGGACTGCCGCTGTGATCTGAAACATACTGCTCTGCAACAGCGTTCATCGAAGTCGGCTTTTCCCGGCGGTGTCAAGGGACAAACGGCCCTGTTGTGAGACCACGCCCTCAGGCAAGATGGCGTTACGCTGAGTTGCAGATATATCGAAAGGGTTGCCGACCATGAGCCAGCTGACGGCCGAGGCGGGTGCGGACCTGGTCGACCGCGCCGACGTGGAGGCGTTGCTGCGCCGTTTCTACGGGCGGGCGTTGGACGACGAGGTCCTGGCGGAACCGTTCGCCGAGTTGCGGGCGACGGGGTTGGAGAGTCACGTTCCGACGATGTGCGACTTCTGGGAGACCGTGCTGTTCCGCGCCGGGCTCTATCGCGGCAGTGCGTTACAGGCGCACCGCGAAATTCACCGGCGCGCCCCACTGTCGGACCGCCACTTCCGGCGCTGGCTCACCTTGTGGCACAACACCGTTGACGAGATGTATCGCGGACCGGCGGCAGATAGGGCGAAAATTCAGGCCGGCCGGATCGCGTGGGCCATGCACCGGCGACTGACCGGCGCCGACGCACCCGAGTTGCTCGTCACGCAACCGGCTCGTGGCGGTCGGGCTCCGGCCCGAATCGGAAACGACGGCCGGTGACTTCGGTCGGCGTAATGCGCACGTAGTGCGGTTTGAGTGTTGCCGTCCACGGCAACAACTGCGCGCGCTCGGCTCGTTGAATATCCTTGTCAGTCTTGAGCAGCCGCGCGCGCCCGCGCACGATGACGCTCCATCCCTCGATGAGGTTGTGGTCGTCGACCTCGAAGACCACCGCGTGATTGGCCACCGCCGAGAACAGTTTGGTGCCCTCGGCGGTGCGGAACAGCACGGTGCGGTCTTGCACGACGAAGTTGACGGGAAAGATCTCGGGCTCACCGGCGAAGTTGGTGACCAGGCGGCCCAGCGAGACGCTGCCCAACAGATTCCAGTTCTCGTCCTCGGAAAGTACCGTCACCGGTTGGTCGCTACCCACGCCCCCAACGCTACGGAGAATTGCGGGCGTTGAGTAGAGCCCTTCGTACTCTCGGAGCGGGTCAGCCGTGGCTGACCCGAAGCAACTTCGCCAAACTCGGCAGCTTGACGCGGGGACGCCCGTGCGGTTCGCCGGCCGCGCGCTCGTGGGCGTCGATGAGGTCCCAGTGCGCCGAGGTGACCAGCTTGGGCTGGCGCGACGCCAACCAGTCGGCCAGCTGTTCGGCGTGATCGTCCGGGAAGTCCGCCAAACCGTCGGCGCCGGACAGATCGGCGAGCAGGGTGTCCACGGTGTCCTGGGAGTCCTTCTTATTGGTGCCGATGACACCGGTCGGCCCGCGCTTGATCCACCCGACCACGTATTCGTTGCGGCTGCCCTCGATGCGCCCGCCGCTGTTGGGAATCGTCGCGGTCTTCTCGTCGAACGGTAGCCCCGGGGTGGGCACACCGCGGTAGCCGACCGAGCGCACCACCAGCTGAACCGGCAGCTCCTCGCGCTCGCCGGTGTCGTTCGCGGACACCCGCCCGGTCTCGTCAGTGACCAGTTCGTTGCGGCCGAGCACGATCCCTTCGACCCGCTGGTCGCCCTTGATCTCGATCGGGGAGGTCATGAAGCGCAGCACGATCCGGCGGTGTCCGGGGCGCGGGTCGCGCTTCGCGTAATCGCGCAGCACGTTGATGTTCTGCTTGGCCGTCTTGCCGGCCGCGGCCGCGTCCTCGTCGCTGACGTCCTCCAGCTGGGCCGGGTCGACGATCACGTCGACGTTGTCCAGGTCTCCCAGCTCACGGAGCTCGAGGGTGGTGAACGCGGTCTGCAACGGCCCGCGCCGACCGATGACCACCACCTCGTCGACGCCGCACGGGCGCAGCGACTCCAGCGCGTGGTCGGCGATGTCGGTCAGTCCCAGCACTTCGGGGTCGGTGACCAGAATGCGCGCGACGTCCAGGGCGACGTTGCCGTTACCGACGACGACGGCCCGAGATCCCGAGAGGTCCGGCGTGGCCTCCTCGAAGTTCGGGTGCGCGTTGTACCAGCCCACGAAGTCGACGGCGGCGATGCTGCCCGGCAGGTTCTCGCCGGGGATGTTCAGCGCGCGGTCCGATTGCGCCCCGACCGCGTAGACGACGGCGTCGTAGCGCTCCGCGAGTTCGTCGGCCTGCACGTGTTCGCCGACCGAGATGTTGCCGAAAAAGCGGAAGCGCGGATCCTGGGACGTCTTTTCGAATTGCTTGCTGATCGACTTGATCTTCGGGTGATCGGGCGCGACGCCGGAGCGCACCAGCCCCCATGGAGTGGGCAGCATCTCCAGCATGTCGACGGCGATATCGAAGTCTTCGGATCCGTCGGCCGCCTTGAGCAAGGAGGACGCGGCGAAGAAGCCCGACGGTCCGGAACCAACGATTGCAACGTGGTAAGGGCGCATTCTCGACCTTCTATTCGTGCCCGGATGCGCGCAAGGGGCTGTCGCGCGCAAAGCGGGGCGCACATGATCGTGACTCGATGCTAAACGCATGACCGCTGGTCGTGACCTGGACACTCGCTGCGAGCGGAAGCCGCCCGGAGGACCCCGGTAACGTTGTCGCCTGTGGAACCCGACCGTCAAGCCGATATCGCCGCCCTCGACGCCACCCTGACCACGGTGGAGCGAGTGCTCGATGTGGACGGTCTGCGCGCACGCATCCAGAAGCTCGAACACGAGGCATCCGATCCGCAGCTGTGGGACGACCAAGCCCGCGCCCAGCGGGTGACCAGCGAGTTGTCGCACGCTCAGGGCGAGCTGCGCCGGGTCGAGGAGCTGCGGGGGCGCCTGGACGACCTGCCGGTGCTCTACGAGCTGGCGGCCGAGGAGGGTGAGGGCGCCGCGGACGCGCTGGCCGAGGCCGACGCCGAGCTCAAGGCGCTGCGCGCGGACATCGAAGCCACCGAGGTGCGCACCCTGCTGTCGGGCGACTACGACGAACGCGAGGCCCTGGTCACCATCCGTTCCGGCGCGGGTGGAGTGGACGCCGCGGACTGGGCCGAGATGCTGATGCGGATGTACATCCGGTGGGCCGAGCAACACAAGTATCCCGTCGAGGTGTTCGACACGTCCTACGCCGAAGAGGCGGGCATCAAGAGCGCGACGTTCGCCGTGCACGCCCCGTTCGCCTACGGCACGCTGTCCGTGGAGCAGGGCACCCATCGGCTGGTGCGAATCAGCCCGTTTGACAACCAGAGCCGCCGTCAGACGTCGTTCGCCGAAGTCGAGGTGCTTCCGGTGGTGGAGACCACCGACCACATCGACATTCCGGAAGGCGATGTGCGCGTTGACGTTTACCGTTCGAGCGGCCCGGGAGGCCAGTCGGTGAACACCACCGACTCTGCGGTACGTTTAACCCATATCCCAACGGGTATCGTCGTGACTTGTCAGAACGAAAAATCGCAATTGCAGAACAAGATTTCGGCGATGCGAGTTCTTCAAGCAAAGTTGTTGGAGCGCAAGCGTTCCGAAGAACGCGCCGAGCTGGACGCGTTAAAAGGCGAAGGTGGCAGTTCGTGGGGCAACCAGATGCGCTCCTATGTTCTGCAGCCGTATCAGATGGTCAAGGATCTGCGGACCGAGTACGAGGTCGGCAATCCCGCGGCCGTCCTGGATGGAGACATCGACGGGTTCCTGGAAGCGGGAATCCGTTGGCGCAACCGAAAAGATGACGAATAACACAAGTATTCTCGCCGCGTCGATGACGCACCGCTGGCATGACTTCTGGCGGGGCGAGCTCGGTGAGTGGATCATCACCCGGGGCCTGCGGATCGTCATGATCCTGATCGCCGCGGTGCTGGCGGCCCGGTTCGTCAACTGGGTGGCCCAGCAGGTGACGCATCAGCTCAACCTGGGCTTCGCCGAAAGCGATGCGCTGGTGCGCTCGGAGGCGTCCAAGCACCGGCAGGCCCTGGCATCGGTGATCTCCTGGGTGTCGGTCGTCATCATCGGCATCTGGGTCATCATGCAGATCTCGTCGGTGCTGCAGTTCTCGGTGGGCGGATTGGTTGCGCCGGCCACCGTGGTCGGCGCCGCCCTGGGTTTCGGTGCACAACAGTTGGTTCGAGATCTGTTGGCAGGCTTCTTCATTCTGGTGGAGCGCCAGTACGGCTTCGGAGACCTGGTCACCATCACCGTGGTGTCCGCCACGGAGGCCAGCGGCACGGTCGAGAATGTGACGTTGCGGGTGACCCGACTGCGCTCGCCGGACGGCGAGGTGTTGACCATCCCCAACGGGCAGATCGTCAAGGTGGTCAACCTGTCCAAAGATTGGGCCCGCGCGGTGGTGGACATCCCGGTGTCGACCAGCGCCGACCTCAACCGGGTCAACGAGGTCTTGCACCAGGAATGCGACCGCGCGATGGACAACCCCGTGCTCGGGGAGCTGCTGTTGGATGCACCAACCGTCATGGGGGTGGAAAGCATCGCGGTCGACACCGTGACCCTGCGTCTGGTGGCCCGGACGCTGCCCGGCAAGCAGTTCGAGGTCGGCCGGCAGCTGCGCGTGCTGGTCATCCGGGCGCTGGCCCGCGTCGGGATCGTGACCGCGGCGGACGCGACGGTGGGCCTGGTGGAAGACCCCTCGGTTCCGGCCGCCCAGGCCGCCGAACAGCAAAACGACGATGAAGTCCAAGGTGCGGTGCAGAAGCGTTGAAGTTCACCCTGAACATCCTCGAGAAGCGCGGCGACGACTCGGATGCGGAGCATCGCTGGCCCACGCACGTGTTCGGCGGGCGGATGCGCACGTCGACGCTCGTATTGATCGTCGCCTTCTTTGTCGTGTGGTGGGTCTACGACACCTACCGCCCGGAACCGGCGCCCAAGCCCCCGGCCCAGCAGGTGGTGCCGCCCGGCTTCGTGCCCGACCCCAACTACACCTGGGTGCCGCGCAGCCGCCTGCAGGCGCCGCCGCCGACCGTCACCTATACGCCGGCGCCGACGAGCACGCCGCCGCCGCCCCCGC
>NZ_BAAGDE010000072.1:0-27054 GCF_054660795.1 Mycobacterium sp. MUNTM1 | reverse complement strand
TTCTCCCACAGCGTCAGGCCGACGACGTTGACGTCGTATTTCTCGATGGCGCGCCGCAGGGTGGCTCCCCAGCCGCAGCCGATGTCCAGCAGCGTCATCCCCGGCTCGAGGTTCAGCTTGCCCAGCGCCAGGTCGAACTTCGCGATCTGCGCTTCCTCGAGCGTCATGTCATCGCGCTCGAAATACGCGCACGTGTAGCCCATCGTGTCGTCTAGAAATAGTGCGAAAAATTCGTCCGAGACGTCGTAGATCGACTGCGATTCCTCGTAGTACGGTTTCAAATTTGTCATTTTTTTCGGCACAAACCTTTCGTCCTATTCAACGCGAGCATACTAACCGATCCGTCAATTGGCGGCCATCCGGGCACCGGTGCGTCATCGGTCGTTACTCAGTAGGTATAAAAGCCCTGGCCCGTCTTCTTGCCCAATCGGCCGGCCTCCACCATGCGCAGCAGCAGCGGCGGCGGCCCGTACTGCGGTTCCTTGAACTCCTCGAACATCTTGTCCGCGATCAGCTTCAAGGTGTCCAGACCGACCAGGTCGGACAGCCGCAGCGGACCCATCGGGTGCGACAGCCCGGCCACCACGGCCTTGTCGACGTCCTCGACGGTGGCGAAACCGGCTTCCACCATGCGGATCGCCGACAGCAGGTACGGCACCAGCAGCGCGTTCACCACGAAGCCGGACCGGTCGGAGCAGCGCACGACCTGCTTGCCCAGCACGGCGCTCGCGAATTCCTCGGTGCGCGCGGCGGCGCCCTCGTCGGTGACCAGCGTGCTGACCAGCTCGACCAGCGGCAGCACCGGCACGGGGTTGAAGAAGTGCAGGCCCAGCACCCGTTGCGGGTTCTTCGTCGCGGCGGCGATCTTCATGATCGGGATGCTGGAGGTATTGGACGCCAGCACGGCGTCGGGGTCGGTGATGACCCGGTCGAGTTCGGCGAAAACCTGCGCCTTGACGGCGTCGTCCTCGATGATCGCCTCGATGACCAGTTGGCGGTCGGCGAGGTCCTTCAGGTCGGTGGTGAAGGTGAGCTTGCTCAGCGCCCGGTCGCGTTCCCGCTCGGTCACCTTGCCGGCGCTGACCCCGCGCTCCAGCGACTTCACGATGCGGTTGCGTCCGGCCGTGATGAGGGCCTCGGTGGTCTCAAACACGGTCACGTCGACGTCGGCGCGGACCGAGACCTCGGCGATGCCGGACCCCATCTGGCCGGCCCCGACAACTCCTACCCGCTGGATCGTTGCGTCACTCACTGATTTCTCTCCGGTGTCGTATCGTCTTGCACCGCAATAGGCCCCGCCCAGGTTTAGCTGGGCGGGGCCTACGCTACTTCATCTGATTTTCAGGCCGCGGCTCGCGCCGCGGCCAAAGCCCGCTCGGGCTCAGTGACTCAAGCTTTCTGTTTCACTTCGTCCTCGCGGCCAAAGCCCGCTCGGGCTCAGTGAAACTGGCCCTCTTCGGTGGAGCCGGTCAGCGCGGTGGTCGACGAGGTCGGGTCCACCGTGGTGGCGATGCGGTCGAAGTAACCGGCACCCACCTCGCGCTGGTGCTTGGTGGCGGTGTAGCCACGCTCCTCGGCGGCGAACTCGCGCTCCTGCAGCTCGACGTAAGCGCTCATCTGGTTGCGGGCGTAGCCGTAGGCCAGATCGAACATCGAGTAGTTCAGGGCGTGGAAGCCGGCCAGCGTGATGAACTGGAACTTGAATCCCATTGCCGCGAGCTCCTTTTGGAACTTCGCGATGGTGGAGTCGTCCAGGTGCTTCTTCCAGTTGAACGACGGCGAGCAGTTGTAGGCCAGCATCTGGTCCGGGAACTCGGACTTGACGCCCTCGGCGAACTTGGCGGCGAGCTCGAGGTCCGGGGTACCGGTCTCCATCCAGATCAGGTCGGAGAACGGCGCGTAGGCCTTGGCGCGGGCGATGCAGGGCTCGAGGCCGTTGCGGACCCGGTAGAAGCCCTCCTTGGTGCGCTCACCGGTGATGAACGGCTGGTCGCGCTCGTCGACGTCGGAGGTGATCAGCGTGGCGGCCTCGGCGTCGGTCCGGGCGATGACGACGGTCGGAACGTCGCACACGTCGGCGGCCAGGCGGGCCGAGGTCAGGGTGCGGATGTGCTGCTGGGTCGGGATCAGCACTTTGCCACCAAGGTGGCCACACTTCTTCTCCGAGGCCAGCTGGTCCTCCCAGTGCGATCCCGCCACACCGGCGGCGATCATGGCCTTCTGCAGCTCGTAGACGTTGAGCGCACCACCGAAGCCGGCCTCACCGTCGGCGACGATCGGCGCCAGCCAGTTCTTCACCGAGGTGTCGCCCTCGACGGCAGCGATCTCGTCGGCGCGCAGCAGCGCGTTGTTGATCCGGCGCACCACCTGCGGCACCGAGTTGGCCGGGTAGAGGCTCTGGTCGGGGTAGGTGTGGCCGGACAGGTTGGCGTCACCGGCGACCTGCCAACCGGACAGGTAGATGGCCTTCAGGCCGGCCCGCACCTGCTGCACGGCCATGTTGCCGGTCAGGGCGCCCAGCGCGTTGATGTATTCCAGGTCGTGGAGCTGCTCCCACAGCACCTCGGCGCCGCGGCGGGCCAGGGTGGCCTCCTCGACGACGGTGCCCTGCAGGGCGACGACGTCCTCGGCGGTGTAGGTCCGGGTGACATCCTTCCACCGCGGGTTGGTGTCCCAGTCCTTCTGGATCTGTTCGGCGCTCTTGGGGGTGCCAACGACAGACATTGGGCATGCTCCTTCACGATCTTCACTACTGAGTTGCTGGACGCCTCACCGGCGGTAGCTAGCGGCTCAACTTCACTGGTGTGCTAACTCGAAGATGACACAGCTCGTAGGGGCCGGTCCACCCGTTTCAGTTGCCAATTTAAGCCACAGGAACGCGCGAATTTGTGAAGGTTGCTAAGTTGCTAACTCACTTAACCGTTTCAGAAGCTACCCACCGGTAACAAAAACGCGCAGGTCAACGGCGGTTAACGGGACGCTTGTCCGGTTTAGCGAGCAAAGATCGCGGCGACGGCTTTCGCCTCGTCGCCGACGGCGTATGTGAGCGTTGTAACAGTCCGATCGGCCAGCGCGGGGCCGAATTGTTCGGTGGATCCGGCCGGGTGGACGTGCGAGATGATCTCCAGTTTGTCGCCCAGCGCCACCGGCGCCTCGTGCTCGATCGCGATGCGCACCGGCGGCCGCATCAGCTCCGGGTGCGACGCCAGGTAGTCCTCGATCACGCTCCAGTACACAGAGTTGTTCATGTGGTCGAACAGGTCGATGTCGGTGACCCGGACCGGAAACTCGTGGATCTCGACCGCGTCGTCGCGGCTGGCCGGCTTCAGGTAGGGCTTCCAGCGCAGCCGGTCGATGGAGGTCGTCTTGCGCAGGCCGGCCAGGAAGTCATCGGCGATGCGCGAGGGCATCTGGGTCTCGCGGTTGATGTTGATCCAGAAGGCCTCGGACTCGATGAGCCCCTCGCCGCGCTTCCCATCGATGCGAACCCGCATCTCACACCAGCGGTTCGAGGTGCCCGAACACCATCTGCGCAGGCGCAGCATGTCGTTGAACTCGATCGGCCGGATCAGGTCGAGCATGGTGCGCCGCACGATCCACAGCGGGTGGGTCTCCTCGAAGCCCATCTCGCGCAGCTGGTCCTGGCCGATGTCCTGGATGTGGCGCGCGGACGCGTCCAGCCGCAACCGGCCCGTGCGGTCGATGTCGCCGACCCGCAACGGCCACTGGCGATCGAAAACGTCAGGGTGGCCGTCGGGCACCGGCATCAGTTGTTTATCCAGGCTCACGGCCACCGTCCCCACTGCTTCCCGATTCCTCCTCGTGGTCACCCCAGGCTAGGCCTGTGGCCCGGGACGCATCATGCCAACGAGGTGCTCCGAATACCAATTTCGACGCGGCCGCCTGCGATGCCAAGTCTGCGAATCAGATCTTCACATGGCCGGTAGCCTCGGTGAAGTGTCCAAGACATTCGTCGGCTCCCGGGTGCGCCAGCTGCGCAACGAACGCGGCTTCTCCCAGGCCGCGCTGGCCCAGATGCTGGAGATCTCGCCGAGCTACCTCAACCAGATCGAGCACGACGTCCGCCCGCTGACCGTGGCCGTGCTGCTGCGCATCACCGAGGTGTTCGGGGTGGATGCGACCTTCTTCTCCTCGCAGGACGACACCCGGCTGGTGGCCGAGTTGCGCGAAGTCACGATGGACCGCGACCTGGACATCGACGTCGACCCGACGGAGGTCGCCGAGATGGTCAGCGCCCATCCGGGGCTGGCCCGCGCGGTGGTCAACCTGCACCGGCGCTACCGGATCACCACGGCGCAGCTCGCGGCCGCCACCGAGGAGCGGTACTCCGACGGCAGCGGCAGCGGCTCCATCACCATGCCGCACGAGGAAGTGCGCGACTACTTCTATCAACGGCAGAACTACCTGCACGAGCTGGACACCGCCGCCGAGGACCTCACCATCAAGATGCGGTTGCACCACGGCGATCTGGCGCGCGAGCTCACCCGCCGGCTCACCGAGGTGCACGGGGTGCACATCAACCGCCGGATCGACCTGGGCGACACCGTGCTGCACCGCTACGACCCCAAGACCAAGACGCTGGAATTCAGCAACCATCTGTCGTTGGGGCAGCAGGTTTTCAAGATGGCCGCCGAACTGGCCTACCTCGAGTTCGGCGATCTGATCGACACTCTGGTCGAGGAGGGCAAGTTCACCAGCGACGAGTCGCACACACTGGCCCGGCTGGGGCTGGCCAACTACTTCGCCGCGGCCACCGTGCTCCCCTATCGTCAGTTCCACGACGTCGCGGAGAACTTCCGCTACGACGTCGAGCGGCTGTCGTCGTTCTACTCGATCAGCTACGAGACCATCGCGCACCGGCTTTCGACGTTGCAGCGCCCGTCGATGCGCGGGGTGCCGTTCTCGTTCGTCCGGGTCGACCGGGCCGGCAACATGTCAAAGCGCCAGTCCGCCACCGGCTTTCACTTCTCCTCCAGCGGAGGCACCTGCCCGCTGTGGAACGTGTACGAGACGTTCGCCAACCCGGGCAAGATCCTAGTGCAGATCGCGCAGATGCCCGACGGCCGCAACTACATGTGGGTGGCCCGCACCGTGGAACGCCGCGCGGCCCGGTATGGTCAGCCCGGTAAAACCTTCGCGATCGGGTTGGGCTGCGAGCTTCGCCACGCGCACCGGCTCGTCTACTCCGAAGGACTCGACGTATCGGGGGAAGCAGGGACAGTGGCCACACCGATCGGCGCGGGCTGCCGGGTCTGCGAACGCGACAACTGCCCGCAGCGCGCCTTCCCGGCGCTCGGACGCGCACTCGATCTCGACGAGCACCGCAGCACGGTGTCTCCCTACCTGGTGACCCAGCCGTGACCCCCGCGAACGGCCGGATCCCGCCGGGGCGCTTTCGCGAACTGGGACCGATCAATTGGGTGATCGCGAAGCTGGGTGCGCGCACCGTGGCCGCCCCGGAGATGCATCTGTTCACCACGCTCGGTCAGCGCCGGTTGCTGTTCTGGACGTGGCTGGCGTACGGGGGCCGGCTGCTGCGCGGCAAGCTTCCCACCATCGACACCGAACTGGTGATCCTGCGCGTCGCGCACTTGCGCGGGTGCGAATACGAGCTGCAGCATCATCGCCGGATGGCGCGCAAGGCCGGGCTGGACGCCGACCTGCAGGCCGCCATCTTCGCGTGGCCCGAGAGGCTGGACCCGGTCGATGCCCGCCTGACCGTGCGCCAGCAGGCACTGCTGGCGGCGACGGACGAGTTCGTCGAAGCCCGCACCGTCACCGCCGACACCTGGCGGCAGCTGGCGACCCACCTGGATCGGCGACAGCTGATCGAATTCTGTTTACTCGCAAGCCAATACGACGGCCTCGCCGCGACCATGTCGGCGCTTGACATCCCGCTGGACCATCCGCGTTAGCTAGAGGTAGACGTCGACGAGGATCGCCAGCGTCAGGATCACCGGAAGCACCGGCAGCGCGAACGCGAACACCGCCCACGCCTGCTTGCCGCGCCGCCGTTGCCGCAGGCCCCACAGGGCGGCGCCGATCCCCAGCAGCACCGAGGCCAGCAGCACCAGCGGGGCCCACTGGCCGGCCGTCGCGTTGTCGCCGTTCGAAATGGCCAGCAACCACAGGACATAACCGGTCGCCAGGCCGCCGACGACACCCGCGATGGCCTGGGGGGTGACGGTGCGCATCATCCTTGTCTCAGAAATTGATCATGTGCCCGGTCAGGCCGTGGAAGCATTCCTGCAACGCCTCGGACATGGTCGGGTGGGTGTGCACGTTGCGGGCCAGTTCGGTGGCGGTCAGGTCCCACTTCTGGGCCAGCGTCAGCTCCGGAAGCAGTTCGGAGACATCGTGGCCGACCAGGTGTCCGCCCAGCAGCTCACCGTATTTGGCGTCGGCGATCAGCTTGACGAACCCGCTGGGGTCGCCCACACCGTGCGCCTTGCCGTTCGCGGTGAACGGGAACTTGGCCACCACAACGTCGTGGCCTTCCGCGCGGGCCTGCTCTTCGGTGAGCCCGAAGCTGGCGACGTTGGGCTGGCAGAACGTCGCGCGCGGCATCATCCGGTAATCCCCGAGCGCCAAAGTCTCTGCGCCGGCGATGGTTTCGGCGGCCACCACACCCTGGGCCTCGGCGACGTGGGCCAGCTGCAGCTTGCCGGTGACGTCGCCGATGGCGTAGATGTGCTCAATGTTGGTGCGCATGTAGTCGGTGATCCCGATGGCCTTGCGGTCGGTCAGCGCGACGCCGGCCGCCTCCAGGCCGAAGCCCTCGACGTTGGGCGCAAAACCGATGGCCTGCAACACCTTTGCGGCCTTGAGCTCTTGGGAGTTGCCGTCCTTGCTGGCGACGACGGTGACCTCCGAGCCGTTGTCGGAGATGGATTCGACTTTCGTTCCGGTGAGGATCTTGACGCCCAGCTTCTTGAACTGCCGCTCGATCTCCTTGGAGACGTCGGCATCCTCGTTGGGCAGGGCGCGCGGCAGGAACTCCACGATGGTCACGTCGACGCCGTAGTTCTTCAGCACATAGCCGAACTCCATGCCGATGGCTCCCGCGCCGGCGATGATGATCGACTCCGGCAACTCCCGGGACAGGATCAGCTCTTCGTAGGTGACCACGTTGGCCGACAGCGACGTTCCGGGGACCAGGCGGGTGCTGCTGCCGGTGGCGATGATGGCGTTGTCGAAGGTGATGGTCGCTGGATTTCCAGCGCCGCCCTCCTCGTTCAATTCGACCGAGATCGTGTTGGCGTCGGTAAACCGGCCGTAGCCATGGATTTCGGTGATCTTGTTCTTCTTCATCAGGAAGTGCACGCCGGCGACGCGGCCCTCGGCGACCTTGCGGCTGCGGTCGAAGGCGACCCCGTAGTCGAACGTCGCCTCGCCGCTGATGCCGAATGTCTTGGCCTCTTTGGTGAAGATGTGGGCGAGTTCGGCGTTGCGCAGCAGCGCCTTGGAGGGGATGCAGCCGACGTTGAGGCAGACTCCGCCCCAGTACTTCGGTTCGACGATCGCGGTGCTGCGGCCCAGCTGTGCGGCGCGAATGGCTGCGACATATCCGCCGGGACCGGCCCCGAGGACGACGACGTCATAGTGAGAAGGCACGAGCCCACCCTAGTTGGCCACGCCCCTCGCTGGCCGCCCGGGCGAGGCCTCAATACGGAATGAGCCCGACGAGGCAGTGCCCCACCCGCTCGCAGTGGTAATAGCCGTACAGGGGCGCCGCAGCCACCAGCGCGGCGAACGGCCCGGACATCATCGCCACCGAGAGCGCCGAGATCAGCGGCCTGCCCTGGGTCATCGCCAGCATCACCGCGCCGACGATGCACACCACCACGTAGACCAGGACCACGAACAGCGGCGCGGTCTTGTCGACCGAGTGGTGCCACCAATAGAACAGCCCCAGCCCGATCACGGCCGCCGCCGCCCAGACGCCGAACAGCACCAGCGCCAGCTTCCACCACTTGAGGTAGAGGTACCGGCCGGGCACGTTGACCGGTTGCACCGGGCCGACGGGCTCGGCCGGCTCCGGCTCGCCGGCATCCGCGGTGGGTGTCACCGCCGCGTCCTCGCCGGCCGCGGGCTCGTGCTCTGTAACGGCAGGGTGCTCGCCGGTGTCGTCATCGAAATCGGGGACCCACGACTGGGTGCCGGTGTGCTCGGCGTCGTCCTCGTCGTCGGAGAAGTCCGGCACGAAGGCCTCGGTGCCCGGGTTCGAGGCGTCCTTGTCGTCAGGCACCGGCGGTCACCCGCAGCGCGACCAGCACGCCGAACCAGCCCGGCGCCACCGACAGCAGGAACGCGCCCAGCATGGTGACCCAGCGGCGTCCGGAAAACAGGATCGTCGTCAGCCCGACCACGCTGAGGATGCCGACCACCGACGCGATCGCGATGCCCGGGCGGACGCTGGCGTGCACGGCCACAGTGCACGCGACACCCGCCAAAAGTCCGACGGCACTGCCGATCAGCATGGCGCTGGCCAACAACCAGGGGCGCGGAAGTGGGATCACTTTCCCGACTGTACTGCGGCTACCGGCGCGGGGAGTGCGTCGCCGAGGCCGCGTCAGCCACCACCGCGCCGCGCGCCCCGGGCCGTTCACCGCGTTCGTAGTCGGCGCCGGTGATCACCGCCGCGGTGGCCAGCGCCGCACGCTCTTCGTCGGTGAAGACGCGGCCGCGGGACAGGAACCGCACCCCGTCGGGCGCCTCCAGGCTGAACCCGCCGCCGCGGCCCGGCACCACGTCGATGACCAGTTGGGTGTGCTTGTCGCGGTAGTGCGCCGCGTACTGCGGGCCCGAAATCCACACCGGCACGCCGTCCGTCCCGACGTCGAGCACGCCGAGCAACACGTCGCGGTCACCGACGAGGAACTCGCCGAGCGGGTAACACATCGGCGACGAGCCGTCGCAGCAGCCGCCGGACTGGTGGAACATCACCGGGCCATAGGTCGCCTGCAGCCGGGTCAGCACCTCGGCGGCCGGGACGGTGATGACCACCCCAGCTGGCGCGACCATCAGAAGAACCCTTGCGCCTTCTCGGAGTAGGACACCAGCATGTTCTTGGTCTGCTGGTAGTGGTCGAGCATCATCTTGTGGTTCTCCCGGCCGATGCCGGACTGCTTGTAGCCGCCGAACGCCGCGTGGGCGGGATAGACGTGGTAGCAGTTCACCCACACCCGGCCGGCCTGGATATCGCGCCCGGCCCGATACGCGGTGTTGCCGTCGCGGCTCCACACCCCCGCGCCCAGGCCGTAGAGGGTGTCGTTGGCGATCGAGATGGCGTCGTCGTAGTCGGCGAACGACGTCACCGTCACCACCGGCCCGAAGATCTCCTCCTGGAACACCCGCATCTTGTTGTTGCCGCCGAAGATGGTGGGCTGCATGTAGAACCCGCCGGACAGGTCGCCGCCGAGCTCGGCGCGCTCGCCGCCGGTGATCACCTTGGCGCCCTCGTCCTTGCCGATCTCGATATAGGACAACACCTTTTCCAGCTGATCGTTGGACGCCTGCGACCCCAGCATGGTCTCACTGTCCAGCGGATCGCCCTGGCGGACCGCCTTGGTGCGGATCGCGGCCAGCTCGAGAAACTCGTCGTAGATGTCGGCCTGGACCAGGCTGCGCGACGGGCAGGTGCACACCTCGCCCTGGTTGAGGGCGAACATGGTGAAGCCCTCCAGCGCCTTGTCCTGGTAATCGTCGGCCTTGGCCATCACGTCGGAGAAGAAGATGTTGGGGCTCTTGCCGCCGAGCTCCAGGGTCACCGGGATCAGGTTCTGCGACGCGTACTGCATGATCAGCCGCCCGGTGGTGGTCTCGCCGGTGAACGCGATCTTGGCGATCCGGTTGCTTGAGGCCAGCGGCTTGCCGGCCTCGGCGCCGAAGCCGTTGACGACGTTGATCACCCCGGGCGGCACCAGGTCGCCGATCAGCGACATCAGGTAGAGGATCGAAACCGGCGTCTGCTCTGCGGGTTTGAGCACCACCGCGTTGCCGGCGGCCAGCGCGGGAGCCAGCTTCCAGGCGCCCATCAGGATGGGGAAGTTCCACGGGATGATCTGCCCGACCACGCCGAGCGGCTCGTGGAAGTGGTAGGCCACGGTGTCCTCGTCGATCTGCGACAGCGAGCCCTCCTGCGCGCGCAGCGCGGCGGCGAAGTAGCGGAAGTGGTCGGCGGCCAACGGAATGTCGGCGGCCAGCGCCTCGCGGATCGGCTTGCCGTTGTCCCACACCTCGGCCACCGCCAGCGCGGCGGTGTGCTCCTCGATGCGGTCCGCGATCTTGTTCAGGATCGCAGCCCGCTCGGCCGGCGCCGTCTTGCCCCACGCCGGAGCCGCCGCGTGCGCGGCGTCGAGCGCCCTGTCGATGTCGGCCTCGTCGGAGCGGGCCACCTCGCAGAACGTCTGGCCGGTGACCGGTGTCGGGTTCTCGAAGTAACGCCCCTTGACCGGGGCGACCCACTGCCCGCCGATGAAGTTCTGGTAGCGGGATTCATATGACATCAATGCCCCGGCAGAACCTGGACGTGCGAAAACAGTCATCTGCTCTCACCCCTCACTCGGCTGTGTAATTCACCTCACACTACCGCCGGCGCCACAATGGCTTCCATGACGTCGCAAGCTCACGCCGCCCCCGAAGACAACCACGATCCGTACCTGTGGCTCGAGGACGTCACCGGCGACGAGGCGCTGGACTGGGTGCGGGCGCGCAACGAGCCGACGCTGGCGCGTTTTCGCGACGACAGCTTCGAGCGGATGCGCACCGAGGCGCTCGAGGTGCTCGACACCGACGCCCGCATCCCCTACGTGGTCCGCCGCGGCGAGCACCTCTACAACTTCTGGCGTGACGCGGCCAACCCCCGGGGCCTGTGGCGGCGCACGACACTGGACAGCTACCGCACCGAGTCCCCCGAGTGGGACGTGCTGATCGACGTCGACGAGCTGGGTCGGGCCGACGGCGAGAAATGGGTGTGGGCCGGTGCCGGTGTCATCTATCCCGAATACACCCGCGCGCTGGTCAGCCTGTCCCGCGGCGGCTCGGACGCCTCCATCGTACGTGAATTCGACATGCTGACAAGGCAATTCGTCGACGACGGGTTCGAGCTTCCGGAGGCCAAGTCGCAGGTCAGCTGGGCCGATCCGGACACCGTGCTGGTGGGCACCGACTTCGGCCCCGATTCGCTGACCGATTCCGGCTATCCGCGGGTGGTCAAACGCTGGCGCCGCGGCACCCCCCTCGCCGAGGCCGAGACGGTGTTCGAGGGGGCGCGTTCCGACGTCAACGTGGCGGCCAGCACCAGCCGGATCCCCGGCTACGAGCGCACTCTGATCGGCCGCGCGCTGGACTTCTGGAACGAGGAGGTCTACGAGTTGCGCGGGTCGGAACTCATCCGCATCGACGCGCCCACCGATGCCAGCGTGAGCCTGCACCGCGAGTGGCTGCTGATCGAGCTGCGCAGCGACTGGTCGTTGGGCGAGGCCACCTACACCGCCGGGTCGCTGCTGGCCGCGAACTACGACGAATTCCTTGCCGGCACAGCGCAATTGCAGGTCGTCTTCGAACCCGACGAGCACACCGCCCTCAACCACTACGCATGGACCCAGGCTCGGCTGCTGCTCGTCTCGCTGGCCGACGTGGCCAGCCGCGTGGAGATCGTCACGCCGCCATCGCGTGACGACCCGCTGCGCCCGGCTCCGCCGCGCTTGCGATCGTCACCGGCATCGCGTGACGACCCGCTGCGCCCGGCTCCGCCGCGCTTGCGATCGTCACCGGGTGACTGGCGGCGCGAGCCGTTGGCCGGCATCCCCGCCGCGACCAACACCGTGGTCGTCTCCGCCGACGACACCGGCGACGAGTTCTTCCTGGATTCCAGCGGATTCGACTCGCCGTCGCGGCTGATGCGCGGCACCGACGACGGGAGACTCGAACAGATCAAGTCCGCCCCTGGTTTCTTCGATGCCGAAAACATCTCGGTGACACAGAATTTCGTCGCATCGCGGGACGGCACCTCGATCCCCTACTTCGTGGTGCGGCCCGGCGGTCCGCAGGCTTCGGACGGGCCGGCGCCCACCCTGCTCTACGGCTACGGCGGCTTCGAATCGTCGAACACGCCGGGTTACAGCGGCGTGCTGGGCCGGCTGTGGCTGGCCCGTGGCGGCACGTATGTGCTGGCCAACATTCGCGGCGGCGGCGAGTACGGCCCCGGCTGGCACACGCAGGCGATGCGCGAGGGTCGGCACAAGGTGGCCGAGGACTTCGCCGCCGTGGCAACCGATTTGGTGGATCGCGGCATCACCACGGTCGAACAGCTCGGGGCGCAGGGCGGCAGCAACGGGGGCCTGCTGATGGGCATCATGTTGACCCAGTACCCGGAGAAATTCGGCGCGCTGGTGTGCAGCGTGCCCCTGCTGGACATGAAGCGCTATCACCTGCTGCTGGCCGGCGCCTCGTGGGTCGCCGAATACGGCGATCCCGACAACCCCGACGACTGGGCGTTCATCTCCGAATACTCGCCCTACCAAAACATTTCGACGACGCGCCGCTACCCGCCGGTGCTGATGACCACCTCCACCCGCGACGACCGGGTGCATCCGGGTCACGCCCGCAAGATGACGGCGGCGCTCGAGGCCGCCGGTCATCCGGTCTTCTATTACGAGAACATCGAGGGCGGGCACGCCGGCGCGGCGGACAACGAGCAGGTGGCGTTCAAGTCGGCGCTCACCTACTCGTTCCTATGGCAGACGCTCACGCGGCCATAGGATCGTCGACGTGTCCGCAATGCAACGCATCGAACTCACCCTGCTCGCGACGGGGTTGATCTTCATCCTGGCCTCGGCGGCACAGGCGCGCTATCGCTTCGTCAAGCACCGTCGCGCCGGCCGGCGATTCTACTGGGCGACCGCGATCATCGGCGTCGTCTGCTTTGCGTTCGGGACCGGCCAGCTCTGGCCGAACGGCGTGGCGGCGGCGGCGGTCTTCTCCGCGATCATCGCGTTCTCGGCCTACCTCACCACGCCGTATCTGAAGATCGGCGGGCGAATCTATGCGTCCTCGCCGGAGAACCGTCAGCCCGACCCCTAAGGAAGCTATGCCGACCAGCGACTTCCAGACCCTGCTGTACCGGACGTCCGGCCCGGTTGCCACCGTCACGCTGAACCGTCCGGAGCAGCTCAACACCATCGTGCCGCCGATGCCCGACGAGATCGAGGCAGCGATCGGGCTGGCGGAGCGCGACCCGGCGATCAAGGTCATCGTGCTGCGCGGCGCGGGCCGGTCCTTCTCCGGCGGCTACGACTTCGGCGGCGGGTTCCAGCACTGGGGCGAGGCGATGATGACCGACGGGAAATGGGATCCCGGCAAGGACTTCGCGATGGTCAGCGCCCGCGAGACCGGGCCGACGCAGAAATTCATGGCCATCTGGCGGGCGTCCAAGCCGGTGATCGCGCAGGTGCACGGCTGGTGCGTGGGCGGGGCCAGCGACTACGCGCTGTGCGCCGACATCATCGTCGCCAGCGAGGACGCCGTGATCGGCACGCCCTACAGCAGGATGTGGGGGGCCTATCTGACCGGGATGTGGCTCTACCGGCTGAGCCTGGCCAAGGCGAAGTGGCACTCGCTGACCGGCCGTCCGCTGACCGGTGTGCAGGCCGCCGAGATCGAGTTGATCAACGAGGCTGTGCCATTCGAGCGGCTGGAGGCGCGGGTCGCCGAGATCGCTGCCGAGCTGGCGCAGGTTCCTCTGTCGCAGTTGCAGGCGCAAAAGCTGATCGTCAACCAGGCCTACGAGAACATGGGGCTGGCGTCCACCCAGACCCTGGGCGGCATCCTCGACGGCCTGATGCGCAATACCCCCGACGCGCTGGCCTTCATCAAGACCGCCGAGGCCGACGGGGTGCGGGCCGCGATCGAGCGCCGCGACGGCCCCTTCGGCGACTACAGTCAGGCCCCTCCGGAGCTGCGGCCCGACCCGACCCACGTCATCGTCCCTGATCGCGACTGATACTGAGATGCACTAGCGAACTCCTGGCAGTGACCTGGGAACTGTTCCCGGCGGGCCAAAAAGTGTTACCGTAATTGCTATGTCTCGGCTGAGTACCGGCCTGCGTGCAGGCGCCGCGTTCCTTGCTCTGGGTGTTACCGCTGCGATTTTCCCGTCGACCGCGGTAGCCGACTCCACGGAGGACTTCCCGGTCCCCCGTCGAATGATCAATACGACGTGCGACGCCGAGCAGATCCTGGCGGCCTCGCGGGACACCAGCCCGGTGTACTACCAGCGCTACATGATCGACTTCAACAACCACCCGAACGTGCAGCAGGCGACCATCGACAAGGCGCACTGGTTCTACTCGCTGTCGCCGGAGGACCGCCGGAACTACTCCGAGAACTTCTACGCGCCCGTGTCCGATCCGCTGTGGGTGGCCTGGCCGAACCACATGAAGATCTTCTGGAACAACAAGGGCGTGGTGGCCAAGGCCACCGACATCTGCAACCAGTACCCGCCCGGCGACATGTCGGTGTGGAACTGGGCGTAATCCCCGCAGCTTCAACACTATTCGGTCCCCTGTTGGGGGTCAGCTGCGCGCGCTGACTCGACTCCAGCGGCGCCCCCCGGTCAGCGCGGTTGTACCACTCCGCCCGCTGGGTGCTCGTCGACGTCGTTGAGGATCAGCTCGCGCACGGCGGGACGCGGTCCGTACGGTCGCAGCATGGTGCTGGCCGGCCGGGGTCGCACGTGCTGCGGCCACCAGAACCAGCGCCCGAGCAGGGTGGCCAGCGACGGTGTCATGAACGACCGCACGATCAAGGTGTCGAACAGCAGACCCAGCGCGATCGTCGTCCCCACCTGGGCCATCACCAGCAGCGGGCTGAACATGAACGTGGCCATGGTGGCGGCGAACACCAGACCGGCGGAGGTCACCACCGAACCCGAACCGGCCATCGCGCGGATCGTCCCGGTTTTGAGCCCGGCGTGGATTTCCTCTTTGAACCGCGATATCAGCAGCAGGTTGTAGTCCGAGCCGACCGCCAGCAGCAGGATGACCGCCATCGCCAGCACCATCCAGTGCAACTTCATACCCAGGATGTACTGCCATAAGAGCACGGAGAGTCCGAACGAGGCGCCCAGCGACAGCAACACCGTACCGACGATCACGACGGCCGCCACGACGCTTCGGGTGATCACCAGCATGATGATGAAAATCAAAGTGGCCGCGGCGATTCCGGCAATCAGCAGGTCGATGTCGGAGCCGTCGTGCATGTCCTTGTATGTCGCGGCGGTGCCGCCGAGGTAGACCTTGGCGCCCTCCCAGGGGGTGCCCTTGATCGCCTCGTGCACGGCCTGCTTGATCGGTTCGATGTGGTTGATGCCTTCGGGAGTCGCCGGGTCGCCTTCATGGGAGATGATCAGCCGGACGGCGTGCCCGTTCGGCGAGATGAACTGCTTGAGGCCGCGCGCGAAATCCGGGCTCTTGAACGCCTCCGGCGGAAGGTAGAACGTGTCGTCGTTCTTCGCTTTGTCGAAGGCGTCGCCCTGCGCAGTGGCGTTGTCGGACTGCGCTCTCGCCTGTTCGTTGAGGCCCTGCGTGATCGCATAGTTCGACATGATGGTGTCGAGGTTGCGCTGCTGGCTCTCGATCTGCGGCGGTATCAGCGCCACCAGCTTGGGCTGGATCCGATCCAGCTTGTCCAGGTTCGCGCTCAGGTTCACGATGTTCTCGGCGACCTGGTCGATGCCGTCGAGCGCGTTGAAGACCGACCGGAGCGCCCAGCAGACCGGGATGTCGTAGCAATGCTTCTCCCAGTAGAAGTAGCTACGGATCGGCCGGAGGAAATCGTCGAAGTTGGCGATGTCGTCGCGCAACTTCTCGGTGATCTGCACGGTTTCCTTGGTGAGCCTGGTGGTTTCGTGGGTGGTGTTGCTCAGATCCTGGGTGACCTGCATCTGCTCGTGCAGCGTTGCCATCGTCTTGTGCAGCTCGTCCGCCTGCTTGAGCAGGTTCGCCGCCTGCTCGTCCTGATAGTGCTGGGTCTGGATCCGGCCCGCGGCTTGCGCGCCCATCTGAAACCCGAGGGTGCTGTGGTCGAGCGGCGTGCCCAACGGCCGGGTGATGGTCTGCACCCGGCCGATACCGGGGATGTGGAAGACCGCCTTGGCGACCTTGTCCAGGACAATGAAGTCGGCCGGGTTCCGCAGGTCGTGATCGGTCTCGATCATCAACAGCTCGGGATTGAGACGAGCCTGGTCGAAGTGCCGGTCGGCGGCGGCATAGCCGACATTGGCCGGGGTGTCCGCCGGCAGGAAGTGGCGGTTGTCGTAGTCCGTCTTGTAACCGGGCAGGGCGAGCAGACCAACCAGTGCGACCCCGATGGTCACCGCGAGAACCGGTGCGGGCCAACGGACGACCGCGGTGCCCATGCGACGCCAGCCCCGGGTCTGCAGCGTGCGCTTTGGATCCATGAGCTTGAAGAACGACGCCACCGTCAGCACCGCTGGGCCCAGCGTCAACGCGGCGAGAACCGCCACCAGCATGCCGACGGCACACGGCACACCCAGCGACTCGAAATAGGGCAACCGGCAGAAGCTCAGGCAGTACATCGCGCCGGCGATGGTCAGGCCCGACCCGAGCACGACATGCGCGGTGCTGTGAAACATGGTGTAGAACGCTTTTTCGCGCGACTCGCCCAACCCGCGTGCTTCGTGGTAGCGGCCCACCACAAAGATCGCGTAGTCCGTTCCGGCGGCGATCGCCATCAGCACCAGCATGTTATTGGCGAAGGTGGAAAGCCCGATGACTCCGTAGTTTCCCAGGACCGCGACGACACCACGGGCCGCTGCCAACTCGATGAAGACCATCACCAGCATGATCAGCATGGTGACTACCGACCGGTAGACGAACAGCAGCATCACCACGATCACCAAAAAAGTGACGAGCGTGACCTTCGCGACGCCCTTCTCACCCGCGTGGGACTGATCAGCGAACAGCGGACCCGCGCCGGTGACGTATGCCTTGATTCCCGGTGGCGCGGGCACCGAGTCCACGATCTTGCGGACGGCCGCGGCAGACTCGTTCGCCAGCCCGCCGCCCATGTTGCCGGCGAGGTAGACCTGGACGTACGCGGCCTTTTGATCGTGGCTCTGGGAACCCGCCGCCGTCAGCGGATCACTCCAGAAATCCTGGACGTGCTGAACGTGCTTCTTGTCTTGCTCGACGCGCCTGACGATCTCGTCGTAATAGCGATGAGCCTCGGGCCCGAGTGGCTTGTCGCCCTCCAGCAGGATCATGGCCGAGTTGTCGGAGTTGAACTCTTTGAACGTCGATCCGACCTTCATCATCGACTGAAACGACGCCGCGTCAGTCGGACTCATCGACACCGAGTGGGTTTTGGCGACGACCTCCAGCTGCGGGGCCACGGTGTTGGTGACGAACACGATGCCCAACCACACCAGGACGATCGGCAGGGCCAGCCGATGGATCATCCGCGGCAGGAACGGCGGGATCAGCGGCTGGTCGACGCGCGGCGGAGCCTCGCTTGGCTCGCTCATGCGGACTTGTCCAGGCAATAGACGAAGGCGTTCACTGTTTGGTTGGGATCTGAGCGATTCGGAGTCTTGATGACGTCACCGCTCCCGTCGTGCTTGTTCACGACGAACTGGCAGGCGATCCAACTGCCGTCTCCTTGCGCCACCAGGTTTGCCGGGATGCCGGGCTTCGTTGAACTCAATACTTTGTTCCAGGGCAAGGGCACGTTGAGGGCCTGCTGCGGATGGGAGTTTTCGTCGAGGTAGTTGATGGTTGCCGTGCTGCCCGGTGGGCCCCAGACCTGGAGCGTGATCGTCTTGGCGTTGAACTCGTCGAGGACCTCGCCCGAGGTGCCGCCACCGAACGAACCCTTGTGAACGCCGAAGACGCCGTGCAACCGGTATACGACGAATCCCGACAGCGCGACGACAGCTGCGATCGTGAGCACCAGCCAGAAACGGCTTAGCAACCCCTTCTTCTTGGCGCGCTGTGGGGCGTCGTTGTTGCCCTCGCTGCCGGCCGAGCCCTGCTTCATTAGCGGCTCCGTCCTTGGCTCAGTCGTCGTCATGGGCGCTTCAAGTCCTTCACCACGGGCGAAACAATCAACGGCCTACGTGCAACCCTAGCGACGCCCCACAGCTTGTGGGTGTCGCTGCGGCGCTTGGTATCCAGCGGCCGCTCGCAGAGTTCGGGACCGTCCTCACCGGTTGCAGTTCGCCAAGCCACAGCGCTCCGGCCTCCTTTCTGGTTCATGAGGATTCCGAGATCAGGCCGATGCAGGTGGCCGTCAGCAGGCGGGTAAGGGCGGATGCGAAGTCCAGATTCCATTCGGGCGGAACGACTTCCGGCTCTTCGGCGTAGACGTCGGTCAGCTTCTCCGGCGGGTTCGCAACCTGCCACAGCGTGGCCGCCAGCGAGTACGCGGCCAGCAAGATGTCCAGCGAGCCCGATCGCCCGAGCTCGGGCAGCGCGCTGCCGATCGCGTCGGCCAGCGACAGTGTGGCCGCGGTGCTGATCCGCCTGACTTCGATGACCCGTTCGGCGTCCACCTCGTGTTCGAGGTGCAGGTGCAGGTTGGCCAGCAGGTCGCAGAACAACGGGTCGTCGGCCAGGGCCTCGGCGAGCGTCTCGGCGATGCGCGACGGTGACTTCGCGCCGGGCTCGGCCAGCTTCTCCGACACGGTATTCGACCACCGCACCCAGCCTTCGGCCGACAGGTGCAGCAGAACTTCCTTGTGCGAGGTGAAGTAGCGGCGCACCGCCGAATAGTGAATCCCGGCACGGCTGGCGACCGCGGTCAGGGTAACCGACGCGACGCCCGTTTCCATGGCCAACGAGCGTGCGGCTTCCACGAGGGCCTCCGCACGTTGGCGCTTCTTTTCCTCTGTGCGGGCGCGCTGGAATGTTAGTTGCGCCACCGGCTGAGCGTAACGCACATTGTGTGATTTGCATAACGCACGTCGCGTGATTTGTGCCGCGTCACTCGGCGGCGGCAAAACAGGTAAAGGTGTAACCATGCTCATCGTCCGGCGCCCGTCGAGCCAGCCCGAGTAGCGCGTGCAGACCATCGCCCTGATCGGGTTTCTCGGCGGCCTGATCACCGGCATCTCCCCGTGCATCCTGCCGGTGCTCCCGGTGATTCTGCTGTCCGGCATGGACAGCAGCCGAGCCGGCTCCCGCGGCGTGCGGTCCGCGACACGGCCATACCTGGTGATCGCCGGCCTGGTGTGCAGTTTCAGCCTGGCCACGCTGATCGGTTCCGCGCTGCTGACGGCGCTGCACCTGCCGCAGGACGCGATCCGGTGGGCCGCACTGGTGGTATTGGTCCTGATCGGCCTCGGGTTGATCTTCCCGCCCGTCCAGCACCTGCTCGAGCGGCCGTTCGCGTATTTTCCGCAGCGCCAGATCGGTTCGGGGACAGATGGTTTCGGCCTGGGTCTGACGCTGGGCGCCCTGTATGTGCCGTGCGCGGGTCCGGTGCTGGCCGCCATCGTGGTGGCCGGCGGGACCTCGTCGATCGGGGCCGGCGCGCTGGTGCTGACCGCGACGTTCGCCCTCGGCAACGCGTTGCCGCTGCTGGCCTTCGCGCTGGCCGGTCGGCGCGTCGCCGAACGAGTGACCGCGTTCCGCCGCCGCCAGCGCGTCATTCAGGTCGCCGGCGGGATCGCGATGATCGTGCTGGCCGTGGCGCTGGTGTTCAACCTGCCGGCGATGCTGCAGCGCGCCGTCCCCGACTACACGACCGCGATGCAGAACAAGCTGGGAGCCAACGACATCGAGCGCAGCCTGGGTTCGGCCCCGGTGCAGCAGCCGAACCAGGGCACCGGGCTGCCGCTGAGCCGGCCCGGCACCACCATCGACGGCGCGCTCGGCGATTGCACCAGCGGCACCGCCGAGCTGCAACAGTGCGGACCCGCGCCCGCCCTCACCGGCGTCACCGGGTGGCTCAACACCCCGGACGACAGGCCGCTGGACCCGGCATCGGTGCGCGGCAAGGTGATCCTGATCGACTTCTGGGCCTACTCGTGCATCAACTGTCAGCGCGCCATCCCGCACGTAATCGATTGGTACAACCGGTATCGGGACAGCGGGTTCCTCGTCATCGGGGTGCACACCCCCGAGTACGCCTTCGAGCGGGTGCCCGCCAACGTGGCCAGCGGCGCCGCCGACCTGCACATCACCTATCCCATCGCGCTGGACAACGACTACGCGACGTGGAACAGCTTTCAGAACCTGTACTGGCCGGCCGAGTATCTGATCGACACGAATGGGCAAGTGCGGCATACCAAGTTCGGCGAGGGCGATTACGACGACACCGAGAAGCTGATCCGTGACCTTCTCGTCGGCGCCCATCCCGGCGCCCAGCTACCCGCCGGGGTGCACGGGACCGACACCACACCGCGGACCATGCTCACACCCGAGACCTACCTGGGCGTCGGCAAGTCCGGAAACTACGGCGGCAGTGGGGAATACAAGTCGGGCACGCTGAGCTTCCCGCCGAACCTGGCCGACGACAAGTTCGCCCTGCGCGGCCTCTGGACCCTGGACGACCAGGGGGCCACGGCCGACGGCGACGACTCCGCCGTCCGGCTGAACTACACCGCGAAAGACGTCTACGCCGTCGTCGGCGGCACCGGCACGCTCACCGTGACCCGCGACGGCAAGACCACCACGACGCCGATCGGCGGAGCGCCCACGTTGCACCGGATCGTCGCCGACGACTCCGCACACCGCGATCAGCTGGACATGCAGGTCACCAAGGGCCTGCAGGTGTTTTCGTTCACGTTCGGCTAGCTGCCGGGTTCACGATTTCTTCGCGAGGCTGCCCAGCATCGCGACCACCACGCCGACCCCCACCAGCGCTGTGCCGGCGAGCAGCGTGGCGTTGAGCCATTGGTGCAGACCGGCTTCGGCGTGGTCGACCATCACCTCGGCGACACTGCGTACATTGCCGGTGGTGTGGTTGAGCGCATCGTTGAGGTAGCGCCGGGCAACCTCGATGCCCGCCCATCCGCCCGCGCCCACGAGCAGCGCCGAGACGCCCAGGCTGCTCAGCGCCTTCCCGCGGCGCCGCGCGGCGGCCACCGTGAGTAGCGCGCAGACACCGCACAGCGCCGCCGCGCCCACACTCACCCACGGGCCCCAGGTGGACAGCCGGCTCAGCCGGCCCTGGCGCATCGAGTGCGGGACCGAAACAGTAAGCGGGACAGTGAGTTTCGTGGGGACGGTGACGTTGTGACGGCTGAGCAGCGGCCTAATCGCGTCGTCGTTGAGCATCGGCGCCACGTCGACAGCCCATTGGTTGCCGGCGTCGCCGGCCCCCGGGTCGCCGAACAGCCAGCCGTGCGCCGCGCGGTTGGCCTGGGCGAACAGCGGCGGAAACGCCGGGCCGGCGGTGAAGGCCCGGGCGGCGTCGTGCACCTCGGAACCGTCGACCGGCGATCGGCCCCCACCACGCTCAGCGATGAGAGTCATTGCCCGGGTGGACAATTCGGATGCCATCGCCGACTGCAGAGCCGGGTCGGTCGCCGCGCGCTGCGCCAGCGCGGCGTAGCCGTCGGCGTCAACGACGTGCAGTTGCGTCCACGCCGCGGGGATCGCGACCGCCAGCGCGAGCGTGGTGATGAGCCACAACAGCACGGTCGCCGCGAATCGCACGCCTGCGAATCTACGCAATCCCCCGCACGTACGCGGCCTGCCCGAGGTGCTGGGCGCAGTCGTCGATGATGCTCACCAGCCGTGCGCTGGCCGTCACCGGCGGGTCCCAGTTGGTGTCCACCACGCGGGCCAGCTCCTCGGCGGTGACCCCGGCGATGTATTCGAGGGTGAGCTTGTGCACCGCGTGGTAGTAGCCGGACAGCAGGTTCGCGGGCGCCTGCACCTTGGCCACGTCATCGGGCTTGTGCCCGTAACCGCTGTCGTCGCGCGGCAGGTCCAGTCCGAACCGGTCCACCCAGCCGTCGCGAAACCACACCTGCTCGACGCCGGCCACGTCGGCCAGCTGGATGTCCTGCACCCGCGCGCTGTGCCAGAGCAGCCAGGCGATGCTGTTGGCGTTCGGGGCGGGCCGGTAGCCGGACACCTCCTCGGTCAGGCCCTCGGTCAGCTCGTCGACGTGTTCGATCAACCGGGTGAACGCGTCGCGCAGGAGTTCTTGGGTAGCGGCGTCGGCGTTGGACATACCACCGACACTACGGGCGCCTCAGGAACTCCCATGCCAAACGGCCTCGACGTTGTTGCCGTCCGGATCGCGCACGAAGGCGCCGAAATAGCCCGGGTGATATTCCGGCCACAGCCGCGGGGCGTGCAGCGACTCCGCGCCCAGCCCAATCGCCGCGTCGTAAAAGGCGCGCACCGCGTCTTCGTCGGTCGCGGCGAACGCCAGGTGCACCTCACGGTTGGGACCACCCGCGGCGCCGGCCGCCACGTCGGCGATCCAGAACGACGGCTTGCCAGGCCGGCCGTAGCCGATCACCGAACCGAAATCCAATTGGCGTGAGTACCCGAGGACCCCCAGCACGCCGTCATAGAAGGCCACCGATTTGGGGTAGTCGGCGCAGTTGATCCCTATGTGGTCGATCACGGAAAAGATCCTGGCACGACCCCCGCCACGGTCGTAGATTATTTAGATGACCTATGACCTCATCATCCGCAATGGCACGATTGTCGACGGTTCGGGGGGTGAGCCGTACGTCGGCGACGTCGCGGTGGGGGACGGCGTCATCGCCGCGGTGGGCGCGATCAACGGCGCGACCGCCGCGCGGGAGATCGACGCGACCGGGCTGCTGGTCACGCCCGGCTTCGTCGACCTGCACACCCACTACGACGGTCAATCCATCTGGTCGGAGCGCCTGACTCCGTCCTCGGCGCACGGGGTGACGACCGTGGTGATGGGCAACTGCGGGGTCGGCTTCGCGCCGTGCCGCCAGTCCGACCACGACGTGCTCGTCGACGTCATGGCCGGGGTGGAAGACATCCCCGGCGTCGTCATGACCGACGGGCTGCCGTGGACGTGGGAGACGTTCCCCGAATACATGGACGCGCTCGAGTCGGGCAAGCGCGACATCGACGTGGCCGCGTACCTGCCGCACTCACCGCTGCGGGTGTACGTGATGGGTCAGCGCGGCGCCGACCGCGAGCCGGCCACCGACGAGGACCTGGCCGAGATGCGGGCGCTGGCCAAGGAGGCGATCGAGGTCGGCGCGCTGGGCTTCGCGTCGTCGCGGCTGACCATCCACAAGACCGAAAGCGGTTCGCCCATCCCGAGTTACGAGGCGGCGCGGGAGGAGATCGAGCAGATCGCCCGCGGCGTCGTGGACGGCGGCGGCGGCCTGCTGCAGTTCGTTCCCGACATCCCGTCGGGCGGCTACCAGCCGGTGCTGCAGACGGTGTTCGACGTCGCCGAGGACTTACGCCTGCCGGTCACCTTCACCCTCGTCGTCGCCAACTCGGGCGACCCGTCCTGGCCGGACGCCATCACGATGATCGAGAAGGCCAACGCCGCCGGCGGCGACATCACCGCGCAGCTGCTGCCGCGCCCGATCGGGTTGATCATCGGCCTGCAACTGACGGCCAACCCGTTCGTGCTCTACCCCAGCTACCGCGAGATCGCGCACCTGCCGCTGGCCGAGCGGGTCGCCGAGATGCGCAAGCCCGAAGTCCGCGCCCGGATCCTGGCCGACAAGCCCGGCCAGGGACACCCGATCCTCTACGTGGCCCAGATGTGGGACTGGATCTTCCCGCTGGGCGACACCCCGGACTACGAGCCCGACCCGTCGACCAGCATCGGGGCCCGCGCCCGCGCGCGCGGCGTGGATCCGATGGAGGAGGCCTACGACCGGCTGCTCGACGACGAGGGCCGGGCCATGCTGCTGGTGGCGACCAGCAACCTGCAGAACAACTCGCTGGACACCGTCGGGGAGCTGCTGCACCGCGACGATGTGGTGCTGGGTCTCGGCGACGGCGGCGCGCACTACGGGATGATCTGCGACGCCAGCTACTCGACCTACTTCCTGACGCACTGGGCACGGGACCGCAAGGCCGGACGGTTCACCGTGTCCGAGGCGGTTCGCGAACTCACGTCGGTGCCGGCTCGCATCGCCGGGCTGGCCGATCGCGGCCGGATCGCGGTCGGCTACAAGGCCGATCTCAACGTCATCGACCACGCCGCGTTGCGGCTGCACAAGCCGATCATCAGTTACGACCTGCCCGCCGGGGGACGGCGCCTGGACCAGACCGCCGACGGGTATGTCGCCACGATTGTGGCCGGCGAAGTCATCGCCGAGAACGGAGTTCCCACCGACGCCCGGCCAGGCAAGTTGGTGCGCGGTCGCCAGCCTGTCCCCGCAGCCTCGCGATAACGCCACCAAAAGTGGCATATACCAGCTAAGTTGGGTCCGTGACGAACCCGCATTTTGCGTGGTTGCCGCCAGAAGTCAACTCGGCACTAATTTTCTCCGGTCCAGGTCCCGGGCCGCTGCTTGCTGCCGCGGCGGCGTGGGACGGCCTCGCCGAAGAGCTGGCGTCGTCGGCCTCGTCATTTTCTTCGGTCACGACGGATCTCGCCAGCGGGTCCTGGCAGGGCGCGTCGTCAGCGGCCATGATGTCGGTGGCCAGCCAGTATGTGAGCTGGCTCAGCGCGGCCGCCGCGCAGGCCGAAGAGGTGTCGCATCAGGCCTCGGCCATCGCGACCGCCTTCGAGGTGGCCCTGGCCGCCACCGTGCAACCGGCCGTCGTGGCGGCCAACCGCGCCCTGGTGTCGGCGTTGGCGGCAAACAATCACCTGGGTCAGAACACCCCGGCCATCGCCGACATCGAGGCGGCCTACGAGCAGATGTGGGCCTCCGACGTCGCGGCGATGTTCGGCTATCACGCCGACGCGTCGGCGGCCGTGGCCAAGTTGCCGCCCTGGAACCAGGTGCTGCAGAACCTCGGCTTCTCCAACACCAGCACCGCCGTCACGCGCCCGGCCAGCTCCGGCGCCGTCGCCCGCGGGTACACGTCGCGCATCGCCGGGTTCCTGCGGCCCTCGGCGCCGCAGTAGCGCCGGGACCCCGCGCCTATCCTGGAAGATCATGCGCACCAAGAAGAAGGTCGATATCCAGGCGCTGGCCGACGCGCTGGCGGACTACCCGTATGCGTACTTGGTCACCGTCGACGACGAATACCGGGTGCACACCGTGACGGTCGAGCCGCAGCTGCGCGAGGCCGCGCTGGACGTCGGGCTCATCGGCGGGCGCACCCGCAACAACCTCGCCCAGCGCGCCGACGTGACCCTGTTGTGGCCGCCTGCCGAGCCCGGCGGCTACTCACTGATCGTCGACGGCACCGCCGACGTGACTGAGGCCGGCGCCGAGACCGCCCGCCTGACCGTGGTGCCCACCCGCGCGCTGCTGCACCGTGACGCCGACTCCCCCGACGCCGCCAAGGGCTGCCTGCACGACTGCGTGGTGTTCTCGCTGCCGGCCTAGCGGAGATCACAAGCGGCTCGCCGCCATCGGGCTGGCGCCGTACAGTCTCATCCGTGAGCCGCGTCGCACCGCTCGCCCCGCCGTGGAGCGAAGAAGATGCCACTGGGATCAACAGCTGGGGTCACCCCGATCGCACCTACGAGCCGCTGCTCTTGGTGCGTTGCCTGCAGCGTCATCCGGCGCTGGCCTCCCGCCTGCGCAAGCTCGGCGAATCCCTTTATGTCGCAGCGCTTTTGCCGGGCCGTACCCGGACCATCGCCATCCTTCGCATCTGCGCGTTGGTGGGCTGTGCCTACGAGTGGGGCGGGCAGGCGGCGTTCTGGGGCCCGATCGCGGGCGTCAGCGAGGACGAGTGCGACGCGCTGGTCACCGGTGGGCCCGACGATCCGCGGTGGAGCCCGGTGGAGCGGACGCTGATCGAGGCGGTGGACGAGCTCGAGCGCACCGGCTCGTGGTCGGAGACGACGTGGATGGCGCTCGGGCGCTTCCTTTCCGACGAGCAGCGCATCGAATTGCTCACCGCCGTGGGCTGGTACCGCACGATCTGCACGCTGTGCAACGCGCTCGCGCTTCCGGTGGAGGGCTGGATGCGACCCTGGCCCGGGTCAGCGCGCTGAGCGGTCCCTACGCAGGCTGGGATGCTGATTCTTCAGTAGCGGCAACAACACCCGCCGCGGCATGAACTGAAACAGGCGGGTGCTGATCTGGCTCGGCAGCCCGGGGATCACCGTGCCGCGGTCGTGGTCGAGCGCGTCGACTCCGGCGCGCGCCACCTCACGCGACGGCTTCCACATGAATTTCGGGAACGCGTCGGCGAAGTCTCGCTCGTCCATGCCGGCGCTCTGCACGAACTCGGTGCGCACCGGCCCCGGGCACAGCAGCGCGACGGTGACGCCGGTACCGGCGAGTTCACCGCGCAGCCCTTGCGTGTAGTTGTTGACGAACGCCTTGGTGGCCGCGTAGCCGACCTGTCCGGGAAAGGGTTGGTAACCCGCGGTGGATCCCACGTTGAGGATCGCGCCGCGGCCGCGCGGCACCATCTGCTGGACCGCGCGGG
The DNA here is from genome assembly GCF_054660795.1 of Mycobacterium sp. MUNTM1. Classification (NCBI taxonomy): domain Bacteria; kingdom Bacillati; phylum Actinomycetota; class Actinomycetes; order Mycobacteriales; family Mycobacteriaceae; genus Mycobacterium; species Mycobacterium sp. MUNTM1. The sequence goes on along the minus strand of NZ_BAAGDE010000072.1, from coordinate 481 downwards.
TGCTCAGATCGATGACGGCCTCGACATTGACCCGCACCTGGGCGATCTCGTCGTCGATGGGGGTTTTGGTCACCGAACCCATGGTGCCGATGCCGGCGTTGTTGACCAGGATGTCGACGGTCAGGCCGCGACGCTCGACCTCCTCGAAAAGGCCGGCGCGGGCGACGGAATCGCCGACGTCGCAGGCGATCACCTCGACGCGGACGCGGCCGGCGAGTTCGTCGGCCAGTTCGCGCAGCCGCTCTTCGCGGCGGGCGACCAGCGTGACGCCATGGCCGCGGTCGGCCAGCTCGCGCGCGATGTCGGCGCCGATGCCCGACGACGCGCCGGTCACGACGGCGGTGCTGGTGGGTGCGGGAGTCGGAAGGGCCACGGATTGAACCTACTCGCCGCTTGCGAGCTCCCGGCTAGCTGTCGTGACCTGACACGTTGTTGTCAGGCGGCGAGCCGGCTGATTGGTGGTCGTCCGCCCAATGCGGAG
>NZ_BAAGDE010000071.1:5357-28680 GCF_054660795.1 Mycobacterium sp. MUNTM1 | reverse complement strand
GTCCCACCGTGCCCCGGACCCCTCGGCGAGCGCGCCCAGTGGTGGTGGTACGACCCCTTCCAACCCCAACCACCACCGACAACCAACTGAGCGCACAGCCGAACGCAGGCGTCGCTCAGGCGTCGATCACCACGCGCCCGGATTTCGCGCGGGAGACGCAGACCAGCATTTCGTCGTCACCCTCCGCGGTACGACCGCGGCGATCAACCTGCCCGCCAAGCACTTTCACCTTGCAGGTGCCGCAGAACCCCTGCTGACAGGAGTACGCGGTGGTCGCATCGCGGTCGAGCATGACGTCGAGCGCCGACCGGTTCCCCGGCACGTCGAGCACCCGCCGCGAGCGGGCCAGCTCCAGCTCGAAGGGGACCCCGTCGATTACCGGCGGTGGGCCGAAGCGTTCGTAATGCAGTGGCGCGTCGGCGTGTTCGTTGCGCGCGGTGCGTACCGATTCCAGCATTGCGGTGGGGCCACACACGTAGACGGCCGTCGTCGGCCCGGCGGCGGCGAGCAGGTCGGACGGGCTGGGGAATCGGCCGCGCTCGTCGTCGGCCCACACGCTGACCCGGCCCGGGTCCACCGCCACCACCTCGTCGAGCAGCGGCATGTACTCCCGGCCGCGACCGGCATACACGGCGCGCCAATCCATTCCGCGTTGCTGGGCCGTCTGGATCATCGGCAGGATCGGTGTCACCCCGATGCCGCCGATCACGAACAACACCTCGCGCTCGTCGGTGACGAGATAGAACGCGTTGCGCGGCCCTTCGAATTGGACGGTGTCGCCCACATGCAAGGTCTCGTGCATTTCGATCGAGCCGCCACCGCCCTCGGCGATGCGGCGCACCGCGATGCGGTAGTCGGTGCGCCGGCCGGGCGAACCGCACAGCGAGTACTGCCGGCGGCGACCCGATGGCAGCCGAACGTCGATATGCGCGCCGGGCGTCCAGGACGGCAACAACCCACCGTCCGGGTCGGCCAGCGTCAACGCGACCACATCGGGCGCGAGCAGTTCGCGGTTGGTGACGACCGCGGTGGTGGTGCGCCGCACCGGCTGCACCCGCGAGGGCGTCCACCGCGACGCCGACGCCAGGCCGCCGAACAACGCACCGACCCCGTACAACGCGGTGTACATTCGGTCACGTTTGCGGCGGCCGTACAAGTCGCCCGGAATGCCATCCCAAATAGTCTGTGTCACAATCATCCTCACATCTGGCCTAAGACCGGCCCAGGCCGCGACGGTCGGTGGACTGCGCGATCAGGTCGACCCACTCGCCCGTGAGCCGGGCAATGACGTCGGGGTACGCGGTGACCACCCAGTGACCGCCCTCGATCGGGACGACCCTGCCGCCCTCCGGGATGGACCCGGTGAACCGTTGCAGGGCAGGCGAGACGAAATAGTCCTGGCGCGCGACCAACACCTGCACCGGAACGGTGGTCTGCGGCAGTTGGGCTGGGGGTGACAGGATCGGTGCGGGCATGTTCGCGCGGTACAGATTCAGCCCGTTGAGGTAGTCATCGGCAGAGCGGTACGCCGCACCGCGCCCGCCGTGGGCGCCGGACCCACCGATGCGCTCAACCGCCTCAAAGACTTTCACCGTCGCCCGGGACCGGATGGCCAACTCCGGTATGCCTGGGCACAGGAAGAACCAGATGTAGGACGACGCCAGGATCTGCTTGGCCACGTCGACAAGCGCACGCGGCGTGCGCGCTGACCGCAAGAACTTGCCCGCGTAGTTCAGATGGGGCCCGGAGACCGATGTGAACGAGGCGATCTTGCCCCGCACCACGTCGTCGGTGACCGCCGCCCAGGCCTGGATCGACCCCCAGTCGTGGGCCAGCAGGTGCACGCTGTCCACGCCCAGGCGCTCGATCACCGCGCCGACGTCGGCGACCAGCTGCGGCAGCCGATAGCCCGAACGCTCTGCCGGCGTTGAGGATTGGCCGGCGCCCCGCACGTCGTACGCCACGACGTTGTACCGGCGACCCAATGTCGTTGCCACCGGATCCCACACGTGGTGGTTGTCCGGGTAGCCGTGGATGGCCAGGATGGTCGGCCGCCCGGGATCGATGTCGGTGTAGGTGTGCACCGCCAGTCGCACGCCGTCGGAGGCGGCGACCGTGGTTGAAGCCACTTCGGTAGTCATCGTCAGTGCGAGGCGCGGGCCGCGGGTGAGCGAGCCAGGTAGTCGACCGCGCGCCCCACCCCGCCCAGCTGGGACGGATGAAAGCTCGGGGTGTAGTAAGCGCCGATGACGCGCAAGAACTGGAATGGCCCGGGCACCAAACCCCGGCGTGCGGCGCGGAAGTAGTCGCGCCAGCGCGGCTTGGTGCCGGGCGGCAGGTAGGGATCCACGGAGTACATGAATCGCACGCCGCGCACGAACAACCACAGCAGCGCCGGTGTGATCAACAGCTGGGTGCGCACCTGCCGCCAATAGCCGGCGCGCAGATGCTTCATAGTGTCGAACGCGACCGCCTTGTGCTCGACTTCCTCGGCGCCGTGCCAGCGCAACAGGTCCAGCATCACCGGGTCGGTGCCCATGGCGTCGTGCTGCGGGGTGTCAAGGATCCATTCACCCAGGATGGCGGTGTAGTGCTCGAGTGCGGCCACCATCGATACCCGCTCGAGCAACCAGCTTTGGCGCCGGCGCGGACTCCACCGCGGCCGGTCGCCGATGAGTTGGGTGAACAGCCAACGCATTTGGTCGGTGAACGGGGTCACGTCGATGTCTTTGACAGCGAAATGCCCGAGCACCCCCGCGTGCGCCTGGGAATGCATGGCCTCCTGGCTGATGAATCCCTGCACATCGCGCCGCAGTTGATCGTCTTTGATCAGCGGCAAGGTGTCCTTGAAGGCGTCGACGATGAACTCCTCACCCGCCGGCAGCAACAGGTGCAGCACGTTGCAGAAGTGGGTGGTGAAGGGCTCGTTGGGCACGTAGTAGAACGGCAGCGTGGACCAGTCGAAGTCGACGTCGCGCGCCTGCAGGACGATCCGCTCGTGGTCGAGCGAAGCGTCGTGCGGCCCCGTTGCCTTGTCATCGACGGTGAACATCGTCGCCACCCCTTTCTCCGTCGCCAGATCGTAAGGCTAGGCGCTGCGTTGCGCCTCGTCCTCCACCTCGGTGATCAAACGCTCGCTGCGCAAGAACCGGACCAGATGGTCGACCGTTTCGGTCAGGGCCGGCTCGCGCAGCCGGACCTTGGTCAGCCCCCGCCGGTGGCGGTACTGCGTGTTGTCGTAGCGCTTGTCCCGCATCGCCGCGATCTTGTCCGCCGACCGGGTAAGGAAGTCGACCAGCGGGTACATCTGGTCGTTCGGCGTGCAGCGGCGGTTCAGCTGCTCGGTGAACGACGGGATGTCGTGGTACTCAAAGCGATACCCGTACCGCTCGGACAGGATCCTGGTGACGTCGGTGAGGTTGTAGTAGTCGTCCGCGGTCATGTTGAACACGCTGCCCGACTCGTCCGGCAGGCCCATCAGCGTGACGATGTGATCCGCGATCAAGTCCGCCGGCAGCAGGCTGATCTGGTTGAGCGCGTTCACGGCGACACCGTGCTCGATCATGAACGCCGTCAGCCGCACCAGGATGTCGTCCTGGCTGCCGAAGCCCGCGCGGGTCGGCGAGATCAGCGAGGGCCGGTAGATCCGGACGTCGAGTCCCTTGCGCTGCGCGGCCAGTGCCAGCTGCTCGCCGACCCACTTGGTCTGCGAGTAGCCGAAGTCCAGGCCGGCCATCTTCTCGTTGGCGTCCCACTCCCCGACCACCGGCTCGGTGCTCCAGCCGTAGATGAACGTACTGGAGACGAGGTGGAAAACCTTGCGGTGGTTGGTCATTGCCAGCCGCAACAGCTCGCGGGTGCCCTCCACGTTGGCGGGACGCAGCGCGTCGTAGGTGCGGACGTAGTTGACCAGGGCGCCGTTGTGCACCACCGCATCGACGTCGCGCGCCAGCTGCTGGAAGGCCGCCTCGCCGATGCCCAGCGCAGGCTCGGCGAGATCGCCGCAGATGATGCGGACCCGCGCGCGGACGTCGGCTTCCAGCGCCGGCGTCCACATCCGGGCGCGGCGCAGCGAGGCGACGACGCGGTCCAGGCCGTGCGCGGCGTCGGTGGCGCGCACCAGTGCGTGCACCGTGTAAGGGGTGCGCGTCAGCAGGCTGCTCACCAGGAACGGCCCCAGGAATCCGGTCGCCCCGGTGAGCAGGAGGTCGGTGGGCTCACCCGGCCGCGCGGGTGCCAGTGCCGGCAGCGGCAGTGCCGCGTCGGCGCGCATCTGGGCGGCCTCGTGGGCCTCGTACTCGGCCGAGATCTGATCCAGCGCACGGCGCAGGGCGTCGAGCGGCTGCTCGGACCCGTCACCGAATTGGCTTATCAGCCCGAAGAATTCGGACACGGTCAGCCGCTGCAACAGTCGGGTGTTGACCTCTTCGGCCAGCTCGCCGGCGCCGTTCTCCTCCAGCAGCGCCTGCAGGTCGGTGCGGAGTTCGGCCAGGGCCAGCGAGTCGATGCCGAGATCGGCGAACGAGCAGTCCTCGTCGCCGGTGAGGTCGTAGCTCTCGATGAGGTTGCGGAAGCGCTCCAGCGGACCGCCGACCAGGCCATCGTGAGTCCGGTTGGCGGACTGGTTAATCCAGCTCGTGAAGGCGGGCAGCTTGTCGTCCAGCCACAGTTGTCGGGTCGACGCGCGCCGGATCTTCCCCGACGTGGTCTTGGGAATGCTGCGCGGCGGTGCGAAGACGATCGCGTGCGGGTCGATGTGGCAGTGCCGCCGGATCGCGCGGGCCATGGCCTTGGCGTCCGGAAGGTTGTGCTCGTCGCGCACCTCGGCGACGACGATCAGCGCTTCGGACTCGTCGTGCTCCACCGAGAAGGCGGCGACGCAGCCGCTGCGGACGTGCGCGGCGGTGCGCTCGACGACGGCCTCGATGTCGGACGGGTAGCAGTTGACGCCGCGGACGATGATCAGGTCCTTGCTGCGGCCGCAGACGAACAGCTCCCCTTCGTAGAGGAAGCCGAGATCGCCGGTCCGCAGGTAGGTGTTCTCGTCATCGCCGACGACGCGGGCGCCGAACATCTCCGCGGTGAGTTCCGGACGGTTCCAGTAGCCGGCCCCCTTTGAGGGTCCGGTCAGCCAGACCTCGCCGACCCGCCCGTCCGGCAGCGCCTGCCGCGATTCGGGATCGACGATGCGAACCAGGCTGCTCTCGATGGGCTTGCCGCAGCTGACCAACGGAACCTGATTGCTGTTCTCCGGCACCGCCTTTTCGACGCGAGCGACGTTGCGCTCCAGCCCGCGCTTGTTCACCGCGATGGTCTGGCGCCCGCGGATCGACACGATCAGGGTGGATTCGGCCATGCCGTAGGCGCCGGTGAGCGCCTCGGGCCGCAGGCCGTACTCGGCGAACCGCTCCCGGAAGCGGGCGAAGGTGTTGGCGCGCAACGGCTCTGCGCCCACCACGATGCATTCGAGGCTGCTCAGGTCGACGCCGGCCAACTCGGAGTCGGGCAGCTTGTCCTCGCGCAGGCAGTATTCGAGCGCGAAGTTGGGCCCCGGCGTGTGGGTTGCGCGCACGTCGCTGATGAGGCGAAGCCACGACGACGGCCGGGCGAGGAAATCCAGGGGCGACATCGCGTGCGTCGACCCGCCCAGCAGCACGATGAACATGTAGGCCGAGATCAGCCCCATGTCGTGGTGCTGCGGCAGCCACGACGCCAGCACCGCGTCGCCGGCGAAGGCGGAACCGTTGGCGATGACGTTGGCGTGCGTGACGATCACGCCCTTGGGGTCGCTGGTGGAGCCCGAGGTGTACTGCAGGAACAGCACGTTCCCGGGAGTGTCCGCGACCGGTGCGCCGCCGAAGTCCTGCGCGCCGTCGGTCGCGTACCACGGCAGCTCCGGCAGGCCGGCGTCGGACCCGCCCGCCCAGACCTGCTCGCCGGGGCGCTGGCCCAGCAACTGGCGGAAGTCGTACTCGAACTGCTTCGTCGACAGCACGGCCGCGGCCTGGCAGTCGCGGGCGATGAAGCTGAGCTTGGCGAGCCCGGAATCGAAGGACATCGGCAAGGGCGGGCTGACCGGAACGGCGATCACCCCGATGCGCGCGCAGGCATACAGTGCCGCGATCATCTCCAGACCGGGCGGGTAGACCAGCAGCGCGCGGTCGCCTGGCTTGAGGCCGGCCTCACGGGACAGGTAGGCGGCCAGCTCGCGGGTGCGTTCGGCGAAGGCCTGATAGGTGTAGTGCTCGAGTTCGCGGCCGTCGGCGTCGACAAACCGGAAAAGGGTCTGGTCCGGCCTCTGCGCTTCCCACATCTGCAGGTAATCGATCAGCGTCTCCATCGTAGGAGTGATCCCCCTTCCAGGTTGGCTTAGCCCGAGAACGACTTCCGTCGTAAATATAAATCCAATGTAGCGCCGCATGCCTACCGCGAGCAAAACATCGACCAGCATTAATGGCCATCGCACACTACATTCACAGGATAAACTTAGAAGGCAAAATTAATTGCATGAATGCTGATCTACGCGCTTACGCACTTCAGTATCTCAGTGGTATACGACCAGGCATTACGGCTGCTCTTCCACATGAAATACTGAACTACGTACCTACGAATTCACGCATTTACTATTCGCGGCCGGCCGCGCGGCCCGTGCGAATTGAGACTTTTATCTTCGTCACACCTATTGAGCATTTTGCAAAGCGAAAAACGCCAATTTCCGATGGGGTTCGGCTGGCCTGGGGAAACCTCGGCGCCGGCCGGCGGCGGCTAAACGGGCCGGGCGATACGGATGCGCGGGCCCGCGCGGGCCACGAGTTTCACGATGCCGAGGAAACGCTCACCGTCGATGATGGGCGACAGCGGCTCGTCCTCGGCTTCGATGATCATCTCGTGGCCGATGACATCGCGTAGCCCTTCGCCGCGCAGCATGCCGTTGGTCAGGGCCGTCGGCAGCTGCGCCACGATCCTGGACGGCCGCAGGTTTCCGGCCTGAAAATGCAGCGCACCGGGCTCGGAAGCCTTGGGGAACAATCGAAGCGGGCCACCGATGCGCAGGTCGATCGCGCCGGCGTGCAGCAGGCTGTGCGTGCGCGAGGGGACCTCGTCGCCGTCGATCACCACGCGCGCCCGCGTCGGGGTGAACAGGATGGACGCGTAATTCGGCGTCTTCACGCGGCCGGGCGCGACCTTGGAGGTGATGTAGTCGCCGAAGCTGCGGCCGATCACCCGTGCGACGGCCAGCCGACCGTGATCGGGTGAGTCGTAATACCGGTCGTAGAACCGGTTTCCGACGCCGCCGGCCGCCAGTCCGAAGCAGAGGCGGTGGAACACCGCGCCGTCGGCGGTCTCGCCGTCGAGCACCAACGTGTCCAGTCGCACGTCGGGCGGTGGCCGATCGGCCTCGGCGGCGGCCGTCAGCGCACGGATGATCGCTTCGGGCCGCCCGCGCACCCGAGCCTTGCGTGCCACCGCGTTGACGCTGCCGCCGTTCGTCGGGACGAACGCGGGCCAGCGCTGCGGATCGCTGACGCAGCGCTCGATCTCGTTGATCAACCAGTGCAACGCGCCGTCGCCGCCGTCGCCCACCAGATGGGTGACCCGCGGCGCGAGCCGCCGGATGGCGTCGCGAAGCTCCTCGATCGAATTGGTCTCGTGCACCTCGCCACGGGGGCCGACGATGCGACGCAGTTCGGCGATGCGGTCGGCGGAAGCGGCGCGATTCTTCCGCGCCTTCGGATTGACGATGACGCCTAGATACATCCGGCGATCCCCGATGCGTACCCGACAAAATTCCGCCCTCCGGGCAACCGATCAGGTGGGATTTCGCTGGTCATCCCAGGCACGATACCCGGGCGTACCGGTGCACCAGTAAAGCTCCCGCACACGGCCGCACGTCGCCGCGGCCCAGGCACCCCCGGCGCAATTGCGAAGTTAGGGTGTTTGCCATGCCCGATTGGACCGCAGCGGAGCTGCCCTCGTTCGCCGGACGAACCGTCATCATCACCGGGGCCAACGCCGGCCTGGGTGAGATCACCGCCCGCGAGTTGGTTCTCGCCGGCGGCCACGTCATCCTGGCCGTCCGCAACATCGACAAGGGCCGCGCGGCCGCCGCGCGCATGACCGGGTCGGCAACCGCGAAGACGGCCGGGACGGCCGAGGTGCGTCAGCTCGACCTGCAAGACCTGTCCTCGGTGCGGCGCTTTGCCGACGAGGTCGAATCGGTCGACGTCCTGATCAACAACGCCGGCATCATGGCCACGAAGCACGCGGTCACCGTCGATGGCTTCGAGGGCCAGATCGGCACCAACCACCTGGGCCACTTCGCGTTGACCAACCTGCTGTTGCCCAAGCTGACCGACCGCGTGGTCACGGTGTCCTCGCTGATGCACCACTTCGGCTACATCAGCCTCAACGACCTCAACTTCGAGTCCCGGCCGTATTCGGCCTGGCTGGCCTACAGCCAGTCGAAGCTGGCCAACCTGCTGTTCACCAAGGAGCTGCAGCGGCGGCTGGACGGCGTCCCGACCTCGCTGCGCGCGCTGGCCGCCCACCCCGGCTGGTCGCACACCAACCTGCAGGGAAACTCCGGCCGCAGGCTGGGCGACGCGGCGGTCCTGGCGGTCGACCGGATCGTGTCCACCGACGCCGAGTTCGGCGCCCGCCAAACCTTGTACGCGGTCTCGCAGGATTTGCCGGGCGACACCTTCGTCGGCCCGCGATTCGGACTGTATGGTCGCACCCAGCCGACGTGGCGCAACTGGCCGGCAAAGCGCGCCGGCACCGCCGCCGCCCTCTGGGAGCTGTCCGAGCGGCTCACTGGGACGAAATTCCCGCTCTGAGGCATCCCCGCCGCCCCGCCCTACGGTCCGGGCAACCCGGTGCCGCGCCCACCGCGCGGGGCGCGGCTAGATTGGATGGGTAGCGCAACCGCACCCAGCGAGGAGGTAATGCCATGTCGGACGCGAATCTGGCGGCCATTCTCGCACTGTGCGCCGCCCTGGCGTCCGCGATCGGCAACGTGGTCCGGCAACGTTCCGCGCAGGAGGTCACCGACAAACGGGTGGGCCACCTGACGTTGTTCGGGATGTTGCTGCGCGACAAGCGTTGGTGGCTGGGCGGTTTGGGCGACATCGGCAGTTATGTGCTGTTGGCCGCCGCACTGGACAAGGGCTCGGTGTTGCTGGTGATGTCGTTGCAGGTGACGGCGCTGCTGTTCGCGCTGCCGATCTACACGCGGATGACCGGTAACCCCATCACCCGGCGGGAGTGGAGCTGGGCGCTGGTGCTGGCGGTGGCGCTGGCCGTACTCATCGCGGTCGGGGACCCGACCGGTGGCCAGCAGCGGGCGCCGCTGCACACGTGGATCGTGGTGGCCGTGGTGATCGGCCCGCTGTTGCTGCTGGGTTTGCTGGGCGCGCGTATCTGGTCGGATCGGCCGGTCGCGGCGCTGCTGCTGGCGGCGGTGGCGGGCACCTTCTTGGCGGTGTTCGCGGTCCTGATGAAGGGCGTAGTCGACATCCTGGAACACCATCCCGGCGACATCTGGCAAACCTTCGAGCTGTACGCGCTGGTGTTCTGCGGGGTCGCCGGAATGATCTATCACCAATCGGCTTATCGAGCCGGTGCGCTCACCGCCTCGCTGCCGACGATCATCGTGGCGAAGCCCGTGGTGGGTGGGATCCTCGGCATCGTCGTGCTCGCCGAGACGTTGGAAGCCGGTGGCTGGGAGTGGTTTGTCCTCGCGGTGACGCTCGTCGTGGTGATCATTGCGACGGTCGGCTTGGCCCGCGGTGAGGCCGCCTCCATGTCGGCCGGCGCCGGGCGCGACCTGAAGGCCAGCGCCAGGCCGAAGGCCGCCTCGCAAGCCTGAGCGTCCGGCGCTACAGCAGACCGAGCAGCTCCAACCCGGTGACGTATTGGACGATGACGGCCGGCGAGACATGCGGAATGTCGTTGTCGGGGCCCACTTTCGCGTCGTGCACCGCGGCACGGAACCGATCGGTCGACACAACGGAAGCCGAGATCGGCTCCGCCGGCTGCAGCTGAACCGAATTCGTCGACAGCAGCACCCCCAGAATCGAATGCTCGCGCAGTCGATCCGGCAGGGCACGCAGCCCGCTCTCGAACCGGCGCAGCCACTCGCCGAAGTCATCGATGCGCTCGATGGGATAGCCCGCCTCGATCAGCCAGTCGACGTACTCGTCGAGCCCGATGCCGTCGTCATGTTGATTCATCACGTGATAGGTCTCAAACCCGTTGACGGCCTGAGCCCCCAGCGTGGCGATCGCCTCGGCGACGAATTCCACGGGCAGACCGTCGTAATGCGCGCGCTGCCGATCACCTTGGGCGTCAAGCCGATAGAACGAGCGCGGCGCGACACCGGTGGCCACCACACTGAGCACCATCCGGGTGACCATGTCCGACAGATTGAGCTGGCCCGCATACGTGGTGCCCGCCAAGATCATTCCGCTGCGAAACACCGCGACCGGTAGCCCGCACACATCGTTGGCCTCCCGAAGCAACACCTCACCGGCCCACTTGCTGTTGCCGTAGCCGTTGACGCGGCTGCCGTCGTTGCGCCGGCTGGGGCTGATGACCCGGATGTCCGCGTCCTCGGTGAACGCCGCAGGCGCGATCTGATCGCCCACGTTGGCCGTCGACACATAGGTGAAGAGCTTGAGTTTGGTGCTCAGAGCCAGCCGGATCAGCTCGGCGGTGCCGACCACGTTGGGCCCGAACAACTCGCTGTAGGGCAGCGCGCCGTTGACCACGGCCGCGGAATCCACGATCAGATCGACGGACCCGGCCAGCCGCTGCCAGGTTCGTTCGTCGAGGCCAAGATTCGGCTCGGCCTTGTCGCCGGCGATCACCTCGAGATGGTCGGCGGCCAGCTCCTGGAAATAGCGCAGCAGCTGCGGGTCGCCGCTGTCGAAGGTCTTCTCCAGGCGGGCGCGGGCCTCGTCGTCGGAGGCCGCCCGCACCAGGCAGACCAGCTTCCCGTCGGCCAGTTCCAGCCGCTCGAGCCACTGCAGCACCAGATACCGCCCGAGGAACCCGGTGGCGCCGGTCAGCAAGACCGTTCGCACCTCGGCGCCGGGCCCTGGCAACGACGACGCGCCCGACAGCGTCGCCGCATCGATGAACTTGTCCAGCGTCAAGTCAGCGGCACGCACCTCGGTGGCGTCGAGGCCGTGCACGGACACGAAGCGCGGATCGTCCGCCTGCTCGTCGACCCGTTGGCTCAGGCCGGCGGCTGTCGGCGCATTGAAGAGCGTGCGCACGGTCAGGTGGGTGTGCAGGGCTTTGTTGAGGGTGGCGATGACGCGCATCGCGGACAGGGAGTCGCCGCCGAGGTCGAAGAAGGAGTCATCGATCCCGACGAGGTCCAGGCCCAGAATCTCCGCGTAGGTGTCGGCGACGAGGCGTTCGATGTCGTTGCCCGGGGCGCGGTATTCGACGTCACGATAGGTCGGTGCCGGCAGGGCGCGGGTGTCCAGCTTGCCGTTGACCGTCAGCGGCAACGCTTCGATCACCACCAGGGCGGCCGGAACCATGTAGGGCGGCAATCCTTCTCGCAGCTGCGCCCGCGCGGTGACCACATCCAGCGCCCCCGGTTCCGACTCGGTGACATAGCCCACCAGACGCAAGGCGGCGGGACGGTCCTCACGCACGATCACCACGGCCTGATCCACCGCGTCCAAACCGTTTAGCGCTGCCTGGATTTCGCCGAGCTCGATGCGGTACCCGCGGATCTTGACCTGCTCGTCGATGCGGCCGAGGTACTGCAACTGTTCATCCGGCCCCCAGCGCACCAGATCGCCGGTGCGATACATCCGCTGCCCGGCACCGCCGAACGGGCATGCGACAAACCGGGATGCGGTCAGCCCGGCCCGGCGCAGGTAACCCACACCGAGCCCGCGCCCGGCGACGTACAGCTCACCCACGGTGCCCACCGGCACGGGCCGCAGCCACGGATCGAGGATGAAAAACGCCGCCCCGGGCACCGGCGCACCGATCGGCGGCGTCCCCGCCCCGGCGCTGAGGGGCCGACTGACCGCGACACACATCGTGGTCTCGGTCGGGCCGTAGGCGTTGGTCATGATCCGGCCCGGTGCCCACCGGTCCACCAGTTCGGCCGAACACGCCTCGGCGGCAACCACCAACGCCGAAGACGTCAACGCCCGCGGCGACAGTGCCGAGACCGCCGAGGGAGTCTGGTGCAGTACGGTCACCCGCTCGTCAATCAGCAAGGCCTGCAGTTCCTCTGGCAACGCGGCCACCGATTCGGGCACGATGACCAGTCGCGACCCGTGCAACAGCGCACCCCAGATCTCCTCCACGGAGGCATCGAAGGCATACGAGTACCACTGCGACCACGCCTGGCCCGGCCCCGACGGCAGCCCCACGTGCAACGACCCCAACCACTGCGTCACGTTCTGATGCGTGGTCGCCACACCCTTGGGCACCCCCGTGGTGCCCGAGGTGTAAATGACGTGGGCGATGTCCTCGGCTTCCGGCATCGGCAATCCGGAGCATGGCTGGGCTTGTACCGCAGGGTCATTCACATCGATGGCTCGTATCCCTAAACCGGCGAACCGATCGGCCAGCCTCGCCGTGGTCACCGCCGCCACCGGTCGGGCATCGCCGATCATGAACTCGATGCGGGCGTCGGGGACGGCCGGGTCCATCGGCAGATACGCCGCGCCCGACTTGAGCACCCCCAAGATCCCCACGATCGCCTGTGTGGAGCGCTCGAACAGCACCGCCACGCACCGGCCACGACGCGCACCGTGTCCGGTCAGCAAGTGCGCCAACCGGTTAGACGCCTCGTCCAACTCCCGATAGGTCATCGACGCACCGGCGCAGCTCACCGCCACCGCCTGCGGGGTGCGAGCCACCTGCGCGGCGAACAACTCCGGGATCGACACCCCCCGCACCGGCGCGCTCACCACCGCCCGATTACCCAACACGTCCAGCCGGGCCCGCTCGGTGGCATCGAGCACGTCCACCGCGGACAGCCGCGCTGACGGATCGGCCGTCATCGCCACCAATACCCGGTGTAATCGGTCCACGAGCACCTCAACACTTTTCGCGTCGAACAGATCGGTGCGGAATTCGACCGCGCCGCCGATTCCGGCGGGTTCGCCGTCCTCGGTGAAGCGTTCGCCGAGTGAAAACGTCAGATCCATGCGGGCGGTTCGGGTCTCGAGGGGCAGCCGGGTGATCCGCAGCCCGCCCAGGTCCAGGCCCGCGGCGGGGTCGTTGCCGTGCTCGCGGAGGTTCTGCCACGTCATCGACACTTGGACCAGCGGGTGATGGCTCAGGGACCGGATCGGGTTGAGCCGCTCCACCAGTAGCTCGAAGGGCACATCCTGGTGTTCGAGAGCCTCCAGGCCGCGGCTGCGCACCTGGGTCAACAGCTCGGCGACGGTGGCGTTTCCGTCCACGTCGACACGCAGGATCAAGGTGTTGACGAAGAAGCCGACCAGCCGGTCCAGGGCGGCGTCATTGCGGCCCGCGATCGCAAATCCCACCGAAATATCATTGGTCGCAGTGATTTTGGAGAGCAGCATGGCGAGGGCCGCCTGGATGACCATGAAGCTGGTGGCGTTGTGCTGACGAGCCACCGCGCGGATCCGGTGCTGCAATTCCGCCGGCCAGTCCACGGTCATGCTCGCCCCGCGGTGGTCGGCCACTGCGGGGTAGGGCCGGTCGGTGGGCAGCTGCAACCGCTCGGGCATCCCCGCCAGCGTCGCCTGCCAATAGGCCAGCTGGGTTCCGATGGGACTTCCGCTGTCCTCGAGATCGCCGAACTGGGCCCGCTGCCACAGCGTGTAATCGGCGTATTGCACGGGCAGTGCTGCCCAGCCGGGGGCCCGGCCCGCGCACCGGCCGGCATAGGCGGCCCCCAGATCGCTCACCAGCGGGGTCACCGACCACCCGTCGGCCGCGATGTGGTGCACCGTCGCGACCAGGACGTGCTCGTCGGCGGCGAGGCGGAAAAGCTTCGCGAACAACGGAATGCGGGTTCCCAGCTCGAACGTGTGTCCCGCGGCGGCATCGACGGCCTCGTCCAGTCGGCCGGGCGACCACGAGGTGGCATCGACCACCTCCCAGCCGAAGTCCGCGCGCTCGGCCGCCAGCACCTCCTGGTACGGAACGCCGTCGCTCTGCGGAAAGACGGTGCGCAGCGATTCATGGCGGGCCACCACGTCCGCCAGCGCCGCGCCCAGGGCGTCGACATCGAGTCGGCCGCTCAGCCGCAACGCCACCGCCATGTTGTAAATCGGTGAGGCGCCGTGCAATTGGTCGAGGAACCACAGCCGGCTCTGGCCGAACGACAACGGGATCACGGCGGGCCGCTCGGCGGCCACCAACGGCTCCAGGCCGCCGCCGTCCGTCCGGACCCGCGGCGCCAACTGGGCGACGGAGGGTGCGTCAAAGAGGGCGCGCACGCCCAGACGGGTGTTCAGAGATTTGTTGACGGCCGCGATCAGGCGCATCGCGGTCAGCGAATCCCCGCCCAGGTCGAAGAAGGAGTCATCGACGCCCACGCGGTCCAGGCCCAGGATGTCGGCGTACACGTCGGCCAGGACTTCCTCGACGGCATTGCCGGGCGCGCGGTACTCCGACTCGCGGTATTGCGGCGCCGGCAAGGCGCGGCTGTCCAGCTTGCCGTTGACCGTCAACGGCAACGCATCGATCGCCACGACCGCGGCCGGCACCAGGTAGGCCGGCAGCTGCTTGGCGAGTTCGGCACGCGCGGCGGCCGGGTCCGCGGTGCCGGTGACATACCCCACCAGACGTCTGTCGCCGGGGCTGTCCTCGCGAACGACGACGGCTGCGCTGTGTACGCCCGCCAAACCGCTTAGCGCAGTGTGGATTTCGCCCAGCTCGATGCGATAGCCCCGGACCTTGACCTGCTCGTCGGCACGCCCCACGTAGTGCAGCTGCCCATCCGCGCGCCACCGCACCAGATCACCGGTGCGATACATGCGGGCGCCGGGGGCTTCCGGCCCCGCGAACGGGCATGCCACGAATCGCGACGCGGTCAATGATGCGCGGCGCAGGTATCCAACCCCCACGCCGCGCCCGGCCACATACAACTCACCGACCACGCCGGGCGGCACCGGGCGCAGCCACCTGTCGAGCACAAACAACGCCGCACCGGCCACCGGTGCACCGATGGGCACCAGCCCAGCCCCGGCCTGCAGCGGGGCGCTGACCGTCACATCGACGGTGGTTTCGGTGGGGCCGTAGGCATTCGTCATCACCCGCCCCGGCGCCCACCGATCCACCAGTTCAGCCGGACAGGGCTCGCCACCGACGATCAACGCCGCCGAGTCCAGACCCTCGAGCGACAATGCCGCCAGAGCGGAGGGCGTCTGACTCAACACGTCGACCTGCTCGTCGATCAACAACGCGCGCAAGTCTTCCGGTGATCCCGTTACCGCCTCGGGTACCACCACCAGCCGCCCCCCGTGCAGCAAAGCACCCCAGATCTCACGGACCGATGCGTCGAATGCGTAGGAATGCCACTGCGTCGACACCTTGACGGGCCCCGGCGTGGTCAGGCCCGCGTCCAGTCCGCCCATGAGCTGGGTGACGTTGTGGTGGGTGACCGCAACACCTTTGGGGACGCCGGTGGTGCCCGAGGTGTAGATGATGTGGGCGACGCTTTCGGCGGCCGGCGCCGGTGGCGCGAAGCTGGGCTGCGCGTCGGCCGGCCCGTCGACATCGATGATCTGCAGGGCGTATCCGTCCAGCCGGCCGGCCAACTCGGCGGTGGTGACCGCAGCGATCGGACCCGCATCGCTGAGGAGGAAGCCGATCCGGGCGTCGGGCAGCGCGGGATCGATGGGCAGGTACGCGGCCCCGGCCTTCAAGACGGCCAGGATGGCCACGATCGCCTCGGCCGAGCGCGACAGCAGCAGCGCCACAGACTGACCCGGCCCAGCGCCGCGGCCGGCGAGCCGGTGCGCCAACCGGTTTGCGGCCTGGTCCAGCTCGCGATAGGTCATCGAGCGGCCCGCACAGCTGATCGCTGTCGCTTCCGGCGTGCGAATAACCTGTGCCGCAAACAGTTCCGGTATCGATACACCGGCCACGGGTTGGGACAACACCGCGCGATTGCCCCTCTCGTTCAACCACGCGTGTTCGGGCTCGTCGAGCACATCGATGGACGACAACCGGCGGGTGGGATCGGCCGCCATCGCCGCCACCACCCGCTCCAACCGGGCGATCAGCGCCGCGATGCTGTCCGCGTCAAACACATCCGTGCGGAACTCGACCGACCCGGAGATTCCCGCGGGCTCACCCGCCTGAGTCCACCGTTCGGCCATCGAGAGCGTCAGATCCATCCGCGCGGTGTGGGTGTCCAGCGGCACCGGGGTGATGTGCAGATCGCCCAGGGTCAGCCCGGCGGCCGGGTCGTCATGCTGCCCGGGGAGGTTCTGCCATGCCAACGCCACCTGGACCAACGGGTGATGGGCCATCGATCGGTCCGGATTGAGCCGGTCCACCAACACGTCGAAGGGCACGTCCTGGTGCTCGTAGGCGGCAAGGCTGCGAGAGCGAACCTGGGCCAACACGTCGGCGACGGTGGGATCACCGGTCAGCTCGACCCGTAACACCAATCTGTTGACGAAGAAGCCCACCAGCTCGTCCAGCGCGGGATCACGCCGCCCGGCGACCGGGAACCCCACCGCCACATCGCCGGTCGCGCACAACGTGCCCAGCAACACGGCCAGCGCGGCCTGCATCACCATGAAACTCGTCGCCTCGTGGTCGCGGGCCAGCGCGCGCACCCACCGTTGCGTGTCGGCGGACCAGTCGATAACCGCGGTGGCTCCCCGATAATCGGCTACCGGCGGATACGGCCGGTCCGTCGGCAGTTCGAGGCGCCTGGGCATCCCGGCCAAAGTCTTTTCCCAGTAGGCCAATTGATCGGCGATCGGGCCGTCGGCATCGTCGAAATCGCCGAACCGGGTGCGCTGCCACAAGGTGTAGTCGGCGTACTGCACGGCCAACGGCGCCCAGTCGGGCGCCTGTCCGCCACAGCGGCTGGCATAGGCGACCCCCAGATCGCGCACCAGCGGGGTGATCGACCATCCGTCGGCAGCGATGTGGTGCACGCTGGCCACCAGCAGATGCTCGTCGTCCGTGATTCCGAAAAGCCTGGCGCGCAACGGTATCTCGGTCTCCAGGTCGAACGCATGGCGGGCCACCGTGTCGATGGCGTCGGCCACCTGCGCCTCCGGCCACCCGCTGACATCGACGACCTCCCAGCCCAGATCGACGCGCTCGGGTGAGACCACGTCCTGGTACGGCACACCGTCGATGTGCGGGAATACCGTGCGCAGTGATTCGTGGCGGCTCACCACATCCGTCAACGCGGCGCCCAGCGCCTCGGCGTCGAGACGCCCGCGCAGCCGCAGCCCCACGGTCATGTTGTAGACCGGTGACGGCCCGTGTAGCTGGCCAAGGAACCACAATCGGTTCTGGGCGAACGACAGGGGAACCAACGCGGGCCGCTCGCCGGCGACCAAAGGTCGCTCGTCACTGCCACTTTCACGGACCTGCGGTGCGAGCTGCGCGACCGTGGGGGTGTTGAACAGGGTGCGCACGGTCAGCCGGGTGCGCAAGGTCTTGTTGACGATGGCGACCAGTCGCATTGCGGACAGGGAGTCTCCGCCGAGATCGAAGAACGAGTCGTCGACGCCGACGCGGTCGAGCCCCAGGACCTGGGCATAGACACCGGCAAGGATTTCCTCGACGGCGTTGCCGGGGGCCCGGTATGCGGCGTCGCGATATTCGGGCACCGGCAGCGCCCGGGTGTCCAGTTTGCCGTTGACGGTCAACGGCAACGCCCGCACCGCCACCACGGCGGCAGGCACCATGTAGGCCGGCAACCGCTCGCCGAGGTGGGCGCGCGCGGCGGCCGGATCCAGTGCACCGCTTACCGATTCGGTAACGTACCCGACCAGTCGCTTGTCACCGGGGCGGTCTTCGCGAACGATCACCACCGCCTGATCCACCTGATCCAATTCGGCCAGCGCCGCTTGAATTTCACCCAACTCGATGCGATAGCCCCGGATCTTGACCTGCTCGTCGGCGCGTCCCAGATAGCGCAGCTGCCCGTCAGCACCCCACGACACCAAGTCCCCGGTGCGGTACATGCGCATTCCGGGCGCGAACGGACACGCCACAAAACGCAACGCCGTCAGGCCCGCCCGCTTGACATACCCGATGCCGACGCCTCGGCCCGCGACGTACAACTCACCGACCACGCCGGCCGGCACCGGCCGCAGCCAACCGTCCAGCACGAACAACGCCGCACCCGACACCGGTTTGCCGATCGGCACCGCCCCGGCGCCGGCCGCCAGCGGCACGCTGACCGTCACACACAGCGTGGTCTCCGTCGGGCCGTAGGCGTTGGTCATGATGCGGCCCGGCGCCCACCGATCCACCAACTCCACCGCGCACGGCTCGGCGGCCACGATCAGTGCCGCCGACTCCAGGCCCTGCGGCGACAACGCGGCCAGCGCCGACGGAGTCTGGTGCAACACTGTCACCTGCTCGTCAACCAGCAGCGCCTGAAAGTCTTCCGGGACAGCGGCTACCGCCTCCGGCACGATCACCAGCCGCGACCCGTGCAGCAGCGCACCCCAGATCTCTTCCACGGAGGCGTCGAACGCGTAGGAATACCATTGCGACCACGCCTGGCCCGGCCCCGACGGCAGACCCATGTGCAGCGAGTCCAGCAACTGGGTCACGTTGTGGTGCGTGGTCGCGACTCCCTTCGGCACCCCGGTCGTTCCCGAGGTGTACACGATGTGGGCGACGTCGTCGCCGGCCGGCATCGGCAGCGCCGCATCGCGGCCGGCGCCGATGCCGGGATCGTTCGCGTCGATCACGGTCAGCGCGCGCCCGTCGAAGCGCGAGGCCAGCTCCCCCGCCGTCACCGCCGCGATCGGCGCGGCATCACCGAGGACGAAGTCGATCCGTGCGTCGGGCACCGCGGGATCGATCGGCAGATACGCGGCCCCCGACTTGAGCACGGCCAAGATCGCGACAATGGCCTCCGCCGACCTTCCGAACATCACCGCCACGCACTGCCCGGCGCCCGCGCCGTGGGCGATCAATAACTGCGCCAGGCGATGAGAAGCCACGTCGAGCTCGTGGTAGGTCCACGAACTCTGGCCACAACTCAACGCCACGGCCTCCGGCGTACGAACCACCTGCGCGGCGAACAACTCCGGAATCGAACGCCCGATCACCCGCTGGCCGAGCACCGCCCGATTGCCGAACTCATCGAGGCGCTCATGCTCGGCCGCGGCGAGCAAATCCACCGACGACAACCGGCGCGACGGATCGGCCGTCATCGCCATCAGGATCCGCTCCAGCCGATCCGCGAGAGCCACAACGCTTTCCGCGTCGAACACATCGGAGTCGTACTCGATTCCCAGCGCCAGCTCGTGGCCCGGTGTGGCCTGCAGGGTCAGTGGGTAATGGGTGGATTCGTGACTGGTGAGCCCGGTGACGGCCAGCTCGCCGAGTTCCATCGAGGCGGCGGCGTCCAGGGGGTAGTTCTCATAGACGAACAAGGTGTCGAACAGCTGGTCGTGACCGCTCGCGCGGTGAATCTCGGTCAGCGCCAGGTGTTCGTGATCCAGCGTCTGCTGGTAGGCGTTGTGCAGCTGACCGAGCAGGTCGGCGACGGTGGTGTCGGCGGTAGCCCGCGCCCGCACCGGCACCGTGTTGATCAACAGGCCGACCATCGATTCCGCCCCGGGCAGGTCGGCTGAGCGGCCCGAGACCGCGGCGCCGAAGACGACGTCGCGTTGCCCGGTCAGCGACATCAATACCTGCGCCCACCCGGCCCGCAGCACGGTGTTGATGGTGGTGCGATGCGCTCGAGCCAGTTGTCGCAGCGCCTGGGTGGCCCCTGCGGAGAGCGTGCGCGACTCCAGGCCCTGGCGCCCCAGCCTTTGCCGGTGCGGGGAGCCCACCAGGGTGGGTGTGTCGAAGCCGGCCAACACTTCTCGCCACGCCGCATGCGCGGCATCGAGGTCGCGGCCTGCCAGCCAGGTGACGAACCTGCGGTACGGCACCGGAGCGGGGAGGCGCCGGTCGTGGTAGGCGGCGAAGATCTCCTGTAGCAGGATCGGCAGGGAGGAGCCATCGAGCACGGCGTGGTGGTTGGTGAGCACGAACCGGTGCCGGTCCGCGGCGGTGCGGATCAGCGCCGCCCGAAAGACCGGCGGGTCGGCCAGATCGCCGACCGCGGCGCGTTCGGCGGTGCACATCCGGTGAACCCGTTCGTCGACGTCGACCCGATCGATGCCCAAATCGACGTAGCGCCAAGGCAGCACGGGTTCGGCGGGGATGATCTGCACGGGTGGGTCGATGTCCGGACAGAAGCGGGCGGCCAGATTGGGGTGGCGGTTGACGACGGCGCGCACCGCCGCGCGCAGCCGGTGCGGGTCGATCGGGCCCGAGATGTCGATGGCCAGCTGAATGGCGTACAGGTCGACGCCGTCGGCTTGTGCTGCTGTGGCATGGAAGAGCAGCCCCTGCTGCAGTGGGGTCAGCGGCAAGACGTCGGCGACGGGTTCGCCCTGTTCGAGATCGTCGATCTGGCACTGGGTGAGACGCGCGGGGAGCACGTCCGACGGACTCAGGCCGCCCCCACCCCCGCGCACGTGCGCACAGATACCGGTGAGCGCCTCAAACCACAAATCGCTCAGCCGGTTTACCCGGGCGCGATCCAACGCGGTGGTCGCCCATGTCCAGTTGGCGTGCAGCTGGGGGCCGGCCTCGCCGTCGATGGCGCCGGCGTCGAGAGCCATGGTGTGCGTCAGCGGCATCGGCACCGCGGTCGCGACCGCGGTCGCCGACAGACCGTCGAGGGTTGGTTGCCACACCTCATCGGGCAGGCCGGCCGTGCCGGCCAGCCGCCCCAGATAATTGAACACGACCGTCGGGTCCGGATCATCCAGTCCGGCATCGGGATTCAGATAGCGCAGCAGCCCGTAGCTGAGGCCCTCGGGCAGGGCGCGCAGCTGCTCTTTGGCGCGCTTGATCACGACCCCCAGTGCGGCATCACCGGCCACGACCTTCGACCAGTCCAGGCCGGCGACGTCGAGTGCCACCGGGTATTTGGCGGTGAACCAGCCCACCGTTCGCGACAGGTCAAGGTTGGCGCTCAGCTCGTCGTGGCGCCCGTGGCCTTCCACGTCGATGCCGATCGGCGCTTCGCCGCCCACAAGCTGCGCGATGGCCAGCCCGAAGGCGATCAACAGAATGTCTTGCACCCCAGCGTGAAACGCCGCGGGCACCTCGCCGAGCAGCATGCGGGTCGTCTCCACATCCAGCTGCGCCGAAAAGCGGCCCGCGTTGGCGTGGGTATCGGCGCTTTGCACGGCCGGCAACGCCGCGGGGGCAGCCGATACCCGCCGCCACGCATCGGCCTGAGCCATTACTTCGGGACGGCGCGCGTACTCACCGAGTAGCGACGACCACCGGACGAACGACGTGCCGGCCGTGGGCAACGACACCGGCCGCCCACCGCGATGCTGAGCCCAGGCTATGTTCAAGTCTTCCAACAGGATTCGCCACGACACCCCGTCGACGGCGAGGTGATGGATGATCAACACCAGTTGGCTCGTCGAGGCGATCCAGAGCGCACTGACCATCGTCCCCGCACCCGGATTCAACCGGGACCGCGCGGCGATGAGCGCCTCGTCGGTCAACTCGTCCACCGATCGCACGCACCCACGGGCGTCCACCGAACCTGCGTCGGCCACCGAGAGCACCCATCCCGCCGCACCGTCGTCGTCGACGCGCAGCCGCAACATGGCATGCCGATCCAGCAGGGCCTGCAGCACCGCCACCACGTCGGCCTCGCACACCCCTGTGGGCGCTCGCACCAGCATGGTCTGGTTGAACTGATCGACCGGGCCGTCAATGCTGTTCAGCCACCGCATGATCGGGGTCGCGACCACCTCGCCGACACCCACATCGGCCGCGTGGTCGTCGCCGGTCGCGACCGCGGCGACCCGGGCCAGCCGGGCCACGGTCTGCTCGACGAAAATGTCACGCGGTCGGCAGATGATGCCCGCGGCACGCGCGCGGCTGACCACCTGCAGTGACATGATGCTGTCGCCGCCAAGGTCGAAGAACGAGTCGTCGATGCCGACCCGCCGCAACCCCAGTACCTCGGCGTAGATGCCCGCCAGGATCTCCTCGATCGCGTCGGCCGGGGCCCGGTACGTCGCGGCGGCATATTCGGGGGCCGGCAGACCGCCGATGTCGAGCTTGCCGTTGCGCGTCAGCGGCAGCGCGTCGATCGCCACGATCGCCGCCGGGACCAGGTAGGCGGGCAGCCGCTGCCCGAGCCGCGTGCGGACCTGGGCGGGGTCGGCGCCGCCGGTGATGTACCCGACCAGGCGAAGGGCGGCGGGTGGATCCTCGCGGGCGATCACCACCGCCGCCGTAACGCCGTCCAGTGCGGCCAGCGCGGCCTGCACCTCGCCGAGTTCGACGCGGTGGCCGCGGATTTTGACCTGTCCGTCGGCACGTCCGAGGTAGCGCAGCTGGCCGTCCGGGTCCCAGCACACCCTGTCGCCGGTGCGGTACATCCGGGTTCCGGCACCGCCAAATGGGTTGGCGACGAAACGTTCCGCGGTCAGGTCGGCGCGGCCCAGGTAGCCGTGCGCCAGCGCGGGCCCGCTGAGATAGAGCTCGCCGATCACCCCGACGGGAGCCGGCTGCAGGTGCGCGTCGAGCACGAAGGCCCGCACCCCCGCGATGGGGGCGCCGATGCCCACCGGCCGCCCCGGTGCGAGGGGCGCGCTGCAGGTGGCCCAGATGGTGGCCTCGGTGGGGCCGTACGCGTTGAACATCTGCCGCCCCGGCGCCCACGCTGTGGCCAGCTCGGCCGGGCAGGCCTCGCCGGTGGCGATCAGGGTGCGCACGCCGGTCAGCCGGGTGCGGTCCAGCGACGCGAGCACCGTCGGGGTGAGCACCGCCGCGCCGATCCGCTGTTCGTGCAGCAACGCGGTCAACGGTTCGCCGGCGGACGCTTCCGGGGGTGCCACCACCAACGTCGCGGTCGCCCCCACCGCCAGCAATAGTTCGCCGACAGAAACATCAAAAGACGGCGAGGCGACCATCAGCAACCGCTCGCCGGCGGTCAGGCCGAACGCCGCGCGGTGGGCGGCCCCCCCCCGCCGGCCCGCGGGGGCGCCCGCCCCACCCGTTTGCACACCCGGGGGTCCGGGGGTGAAGAAAAAATGGGGGGGGTTTGGGGGCCGGCACCGGG
>NZ_BAAGDE010000071.1:0-5347 GCF_054660795.1 Mycobacterium sp. MUNTM1 | reverse complement strand
AAATAAAATATAAACCCCCGGGCGGCGCAACAAACCCCCCCCGGGGGGGGGGGTCCGCGCGCCCGGGGGGGGGGGGGGCGCCCCCCCCGTTCGGGGGGGGGGGCCCCACCGCCACACCCTTTGGCACACCGGTGGATCCGGACGTGAAGATCACATGGGCGGTGTTGGCGGCCCGCAACGGGGCCGATCGGTCGGCGTCGGTGATCGGTTCCGCTGACCACCCGGACACGTCGAGACCGTCCACGGGCAACACCGGACGCCCCCCGGCCCCGGTCAGGGTGTCGGCGCCACGGGTCAGCACGCAGACCGCCGCCACCGTGTCCAGCACCGTGTTTAGCCGCTCGGCCGGGTGCGCCGGATCAAGCGGCACATATGCTCCGCCCGCCTTGAGCACCGCCCACCAGGCCACGACCAGTTCCAGGCAGCGGTCCATCGCCACCCCCACGGCGCACTCCGGTCCTACCCCGGCCTCGATCAGCGCCCGGGCCAGTCGCGTCGAGGACTCGTCGAGCTCGCGATACGACAGCCCTCGGGCGCCGTCGACGACCGCCAGCGCGTCGGGATCGGCCGCCACCGCCGCGGCCAACAACTCCGGCGCCACCCCCACGGGTGCGGTCGCACCCGCACCGGACCACGCCGAGGTGACCAGATCCCGCTCACCGCGATCGAGGACCGACACCTCGCGCAGCGCCGTCGACGGGTCCGCCACCAGAAGACGGTCGAAGAGTGACTCCAGACGTGTTATGTGCCTCGCGATTTCGTCGTCGCTGTAGCGCTCGGGATTCCATCCGAAGTGAACCTGCGGAGCTCCGTCGTCCAGCTGCGGATAGATGTTGACCGCGATGTCTTGGATCGGGAAATTGGTCAAGATGTTGCACGTCGCCAGCGAGGGCCCGAAGTAAATGGGGGCCGCGAAACCGAGGACGTTGATCACCGGCCCGAATTCGACGTTGGTGTCGAGCCGGGCCCCGTCGCCGATGATGTCCGGGAAGCCCCGGAACTGCTGGTGGCGCAGCGCACCGACCAGGGCCGTGCCGACCCGGTCGGTCAGGGCGCCGATCGTGTCGCTGTCTTCGACGCGAATGACCAGCGGCACCATGTTGGACACCATGCCCGCACAGTTCTTCAGGGCCGCGCTGGTGCGTGCCGACACCGGCAATGACAACGAAACGGTCTGGTGTCCCGTCGTTTTCGCGATGAACACGGCCATTGTCGCGACAACCCTGGCCACGTCAAACCGGTGGTTCTCCGCCAGCCGCTGCGTGCATTCCAGCTCGCGCACCAGCTGGTGGCGTGGTGGCACCGACCGCTGGGCGCCGGCCAGGTCGACGATTTCCAGCGGCTCGCGCACGACGCTCTTCCAGTACTCGGCATCGGCTGCGCTGCGCGACGATTGCTGATACTTCAGTTCCGCATCGCGGATCACACCGAAGCCCGAAAAATCGACCTCGCCGGTTGTAGCGGCCGCGCCGGAATAGACGTCGGCGATGTGCCGGATGAAATTGTTGGTGCCGTAGCCGTCCAGCAGAACGTGGTGCGTGCGCAGGTAGAAATAGGACAGCCCGTCGGCGATCCGCATCAGCATGAAATTGGTGAGCCCGTCGTGGACCAGATCGATCGGGCGCCGGTAATCTTCGTCCATCCAGGCGCGGGCGGCTGCGACCGGGTCGGGCTCGGCACGCAGGTCGAGAGTGTTCAGCGTCTGCGGAATCGAGTGATCGAGTACGAAAACCGGCTCGTCGTCGACCAGCGCTACCCGCGCACACGGCGAGCCGAATCGGGTGGCCGCCGATTCGCATGCGGCCATGAGCTTTTCGGCGTCGACATCGTGGTCGAGCTCGAGGAATCCGGCAAAGTTGAACGGCACTTCCGGCCGGAGTTCTTGGGCGGCCCATATCGCACGTTGCGCAACGGTCAACGGCCCCAGCAGGTCTGGTTGCGTGCCGTAGTTGAGCATATGATGACGAACCTTTTCGTTAGGCGAGCGACTCTGCGCCCGCGACGTTGGCTTCATTGAGCCTGGCTGCCCTCACCGGCAGGAACGCCGCCGCGACGATTGCGCCCCCCGCCAGGGCGGCGGCCGCAACGAAGACCACGGTGTAGGCGTGCACGAGGTGGTGAGACATGGCGTCCGCGATTCCGGTTGTCTGCGGCGGAATTGCCGACGGGTCAACGGGCACGCCGTTGTTCGTCGGCGCAGTGTTTTCGTGGCGGTTGAACTGATTCGTCAACAGCACCGTCACCAACGCGGCACCGAAGGCACCGCCCAGCTGATTGTTGACACTGCGCAACGTCGTGCCCCGAGCGATCTGATGCGGAGCCAACGGCAGCACGCACGCGGCCGAAAGCGGTGTCGCGGCACAGCCCACACCCATCCCGACGAGCATCAGGCCGGCCAGCAGCGTCGGTGAATAAGCCGATTGCCGGGCGACTCCGATGGTGAAGACGCCCAGGCCCGCCGCCATCAGCGGGAAGGCGATCAGGACGATTCTGCTGGGCCCGTATCGGTCCATGAATGTGCCGGCGAACGGCGTGGTCACCACGATGCCGATCCCCATGGCGATCAGATGCATCCCCGACTGCATCGGCGTCTGGTGCAGTGCGATCTGGAAATAGCTCGGGACCAGCAATAGGACTCCGACATAGGTGGCCGCGAAGATCAGCAAGGTCAGGTTGGCCTGTCTGACCATCCGGTCCCGGAACAGCCGCAGGTCGATGAGCGGGGCGTGGGCCCGACGCCAGGCGTGGAGAACGAAGGCGACGATCAATGCCAGGCCGATGAGTGACGGGATCAGCACATGGTGATCGGTTATCGCGCGACGCCCCGGGATCGATGACAGCCCGGCCAGCAAGATCGCCATGCCCGGGGACAGCAGCAACATGCCGATCACGTCGAGCGTCTCCGACGGTGCGGGACGATCCTTCGGAAACATCACCGCCGCAACCGCTACGGCGCTCAGCCCGATCGGCAGGTTGATCAAAAATATCCACTTCCAGCCGTAGCTGCCGATCAACCACCCGCCCAGGATCGGCCCGCCAACCGGGCCGAGCAGGAAGGGAACCGCTCCAAGCCCAACCAAGCGGCCGAGGCGCTTGGGGCCCGACTCGCGGGTCAAGATCACGAAGCTCAGCGGGGTCATGACGCCGCCTCCGCATCCCTGAAGAACACGAAAAACGATGAGCAGAAACATGTTCGGAGCCATCGTGCACAGGAGGGACGCGAGCGTGAACACCAGGACACCACCGGTGAAGAGCCGCTTCGTGCCGAATCGGTCCGCCGCCCAACCGGTTACCGGGACCACGGCGGCAAACGCCAGCATGTAGCCGGCCATCGTCCACGAGACGACGGCCTGAGTGGATCCGAATTGGGCGGCAAAGGTCCGTTGGGCGACGGCGACCGCGGTACCGTCCAGGTGCCCCATCATGCCGGCCAGACCGCATGCCGCGCCGATCCACAGCAGCCTGGCGTCTATCTTGTCCGGGTAATCGTGCGTGCTCACAACCGATTGCCCGATGGAGGCGGCGTTGTCCATGGCGTTACCGGAAAGGCAACTTCTCATGGCTGACTAATCAGGTAGCCCCCACGCCGAAAGAACTTCTCACCGCTGCACTCGACGCCGTCCGCCGAACGCAGGCGGGTGATCACCAGGCCGCGGTTGCGGCCGCGATACGCATCTGCCCCGCACACCACGGCGCCGCCCTCCTCCTGGGCGATCACCCGGCCCGGCGTGCCGCCGTAGCCGACGTCGGAGACGTGCGCCTCGAGGACCTCGATCCGCTCGCCGCGGTAGAACGTGAACGCGCGGGGATAAGGGTCGGACAATGCGCGCACAAAACGCTCGAGGTCCTCGGCCGACCAGCTCCAGTCGATCAAACTGTCGCGTTCCGAACGTTTGTGGAAATACGTCCGCTCGGACTTGTCCTGCGGCCGCCAGACCGCGGTGCCGGACTCCAGCGCATCCAACGCTTCGGCCAGCACCTCCGGAATCAGATCCATGCCTCGCAGCACCAATTCGGTGCCGGTATCGGTGGGACCGATCGGAACCGAACGCTGGACGAGGATGTCCCCGGTGTCCAGACCGTCATCCATGCGATGCACGGTCAAGCCGAATTCGGGCTCGCCGCTGATCAACGCCCACAGCACCGGGGAGAACCCGGTGAAGCGCGGCAACAGCGAATCGTGAAAGTTCAGCGTGCCGTGCGGCGGGAGGTTATAGAGCTCCGCCGGCATCCGGTAGTACCAGCTGTTGACGACGATGACATCGGGTTCGGCGCGCTTCACCAGGTCGATGGTCTCGCCGTCCACCGTCTCGGTGATATGCACGGGAATGCCGTGCTCATGCGCGAGGTCTTCGACCGGCGCCGACCAGATCGCCTTGTACGATTCCTCGCTCGAAGGGTGGGTGACGGCGAGCGCGACCTCGTGGTCCATCTCGGTGAGCGCTTTCAGAGTCGCGTAGCCCCAGGTCTGGAATCCGAAGAACACGATGCGCATGCGCGAAACCCTTCTCACTCGTCACCGACCGACCACTGGCTGCGCCCTTGATCGAGGCAACGGCGCCCACAAGGTCGTGAGCTTACGTTAGCCTTACCTAAGTACTCCACTCGGGGCGTGTACGCGCCGAGTAGGCGCTTCCGCGGAACGCGGTCCATCGATCATCGCGAAATACATGATCCAGAGCGTGGTGGATTTGAAATCCGTTGTCCGGCTTATCAAGCCGGGTAGCGTAGTCAGGACCCGGAGATAGAGTGGGCCACGCAATCCGACAGAGTGGTAATGCCCTGCCCGACAGCTGAATTACTGCACCGGCGATGGGCATGGTGGCGCATGCGTCACTTGTTAGGGGTTGATGGTGTTGTCGCCGACCTGGCGGCCCCAGACGTACTCGATCGCATACGGCGATCCGGTGTCCAGGTGGTTATAGGGGGCGATGCTGTTGCCGCTGTCCATGATGAGCTCGGGTGCCGGCCACAGGTCGCGGGTGATCTTCTGCCAGCACCCCGGGGCGCCGCCCGGGCCGCCGCGCGCGTTCACCCTGGGCAGGTTCTCGGGATAGATGTAGGGGTTGGGCGCGCCGCCGACCACGCCGGCGATGCCACCCACCAGCGACGCGATGACGGGCACCGCGGACACCGGGTTCGCGATCAGCCCAAGCCCGGAAAGTACCTCGGTGTCCATGTTCAACGAGTAGCCGTTGAAACCGCCCTCGGCCGCGCCGGTGGCGGCCAGGGCATCGTTTTCGCTGCGCATCAGGCAATAGATCTCCGGGCTGTAGGTGTCCAGCAGCTGCGCGGTCGGCACCAGGTCGTCGGCGCCGCGCGCCAGATACGGCCCGCCCTTGTTGAA
>NZ_BAAGDE010000070.1:0-29287 GCF_054660795.1 Mycobacterium sp. MUNTM1 | reverse complement strand
AACTTCAGCTGCTCACCCAATTCGGGCGCCAACGCATCGGCGCTCTGCAACGCATAAAACGCCGACGGGGTCTGGCTGAGCACGCTGACCTGTTCGCGAACCAGCAACCCGTGCAGGTCTTCAGCGGAGCGCACCACCGCATCCGGCACCACCACCAGGCGTCCGCCGTACAGCAGCGACCCGAAAACCTCCCATACCGAGAAGTCAAACGCCAACGAGTGACATTGCGTCCACACTTGGCCTAACCCGAGTTGAGCATCCAGTGTCTCCAGCAACAACGTCACGTTGTGGTGCGGGATGGCGACGCCCTTGGGCGTGCCCGTGGTGCCCGAGGTGTAGATGATGTACGCGATGTTTTCCGGAGCCGGCACCGGCAGGGCCGTCGTCGGCTGGGTGCGCACGGCGGGGTCGTCGATGTCGACGATCAGGCCGTCGAACCCATCCAGCCGGGGGCGCACCTCGGCGGTGGTCACCGCCGCGACCGGCGCGGCGTCGCCGAGCACGAACTGCAACCGGGCCTCCGGCACGCCCGGGTCGATCGGCACGTAGGCCGCCCCGGTCTTGAGGACGGCGAAGATCGCCATCACCGCTTCGGCGGACCGCGGGATCACCACGGCCACCCGCTGCCCCGGGCCGGCGCCCTGCTCGGCGAGCAGGTGCGCCAACCGGTTTGCCGACTCTTCGACCTCGCGGTAGGTCCACGACCGCTCGCCGCAGGTGATCGCCACCGCGTCGGCGGCGCGGGCCACCTGCGCGGCGAACATCGCCGGAATCGACGCCTGACCGCGCGGCCGGCGCGCCAGCATCGCCCGGTTGCCCCAGGCGTCGAGCCGCTCGCGCTCGGCGGCGTCGAGCAGATCGATGGACGAAAGCCGTTGCGCGGGATCGGCGGTCATGGCCGCCATCACCTGACGCAACCGCTCGATCAGCGTTTCGACGGCGGACGCCTCGAACACCTCGGTGTCGTACTCGACCCGCAGGCTCAGTTCGTGTCCCGGGGTGGCCACCACGGAAAGCGGGTAATGGTTGAATTCGCGGCTGCTGAATTCGGTGACGGTCAACTCCTGGACGCCCAGCAACGCACCGGCGTCGATCGGGTAGTTCTCGTACAGGAAGAGCGTGTCGAACAGTTGGTCGTGGCCGGTGACACGGTGAATCTCGTTGAGCGCCAAGTGTTCATGCTCGAGAGTCTCGGCGTGGACGCGCTGCAGCTGCTCGAGCAGGTCGGCGACGGTGGTCGCGGCGGCGATGTTGGCCCGCACCGGAACGGTGTTGATCAACAAACCGACCATCGCGTCCGCGCCGGGCAATTCGGTGGGCCGCCCCGAGACCGCGGTGCCGAAGGCGACGTCGTGCTGGCCGGTCAGCCAGGTCAGCAGTTGCGCCCACGCACCCTGCAGCACGGTGCTGACGGTGGTGCGGCTGGAACGGGCCAATTCGCCCAGTGCGCGGGTGGTGTCCGCCGAGACCGTGTAGGTGGCAACGGCGCGCCGGCCGATCTTGCCCGGCGGTGCCACCAGCGTGGGCGCCTCGAATCCGTCCAGCGCCTCGGCCCAGGCCGCTTGGGCGCCGGCTCGATCCTGTGCGGCCAGCCACATCAGGTAGCTGCGATACGACGGGGGCGCGGGCAGCCGTTCGCCGTAGTAGCCGGCGAACACCTCGCGCATCAGGACGGGCAGCGACCAGCCGTCGATGACGATGTGGTGAATGGTCAGCAGGAACCGGTGCCGGTCGGGCGCGGTGCGGATCAACGCGGCCCGGAAGGCGGGCTGGCCGGCCAGGTCGCAGACGGCGGTGCGCTCGGCCGCGGACAGCTGTTCGACCTTCGCGTCGACATCGCCGCCGGTCAGCTCGACGTAGTTCCACGCCATCACCGGCTCGGCCGGAATGATCTGCACCGGCTCGCCGAATTCGTCGAGGAACCGGGCCGCCAGGTTGGGGTGGCGGTTGACGACGGTCTGCACCGCGTCCCGAAGCCGTTGCGGGTCAAGGGAACCGCTCACGGTGATGCCGAGCTGCACCGCGTAGAGGTCTTCGAGTTCCTGCGCGAAGCTGCTGTGGAAGAGCAGCCCCTGCTGGACGGGGCTGAGCGGCAGCACGTCGGCGATCTGGTGCTGCTTGCACAGTCCGTCGATCTGCTGCTGGTCCAGGCGGGCGGGGGCAATGTCGGACGGGGTCAACCCGCCGCCCCCGGCGCGCACGTGCGCACAGATCCCGGCGAGAGCCTCAAACCACAACTGGCTCAACCGGTTTACCTGCTCGTCGGTTAGCGCCGATGGCGCCCACCGCCAGTTGGCGTGCAGGTTGGGCCCGGCCTCGGTGTCCATGGTGCCGGCGTTCAGTTCGACGGTGTGCGCCAAGGGCATTGCCACCGCGGTGGCCACGGCGGCCGATGACAGGCTGTCCTCGCTGACGCGCCACAGGTCGTCGGAGAGATCGGCTCCCGCTGCCAGCCGGCCCAGGTAGTTGAACCCGATCACCGGGTCGGGACCGTCGAGGTCGACTTCGCTGTTCAGGTAACGCAACAGCCCGTAGGTCAGACCGTCGGGCAGGGCACGCAGTTGCTCCTTGGCGTCCTTGATCACCGCGCCCAGCGCGGCCTCGCCGGCGACCACCGTCGACCAGTTCAGCGTGCCGTTGATCTTCAGCGCCGCAGGATATTTGGTGGTGAACCAGCCCACAGTGCGCGACAGGTCCACGCGGGACGCCACCTCTTCGTGGCGGCCGTGACCCTCGATGTCGATGCCGATCGGGGCGGCTTCACCCAGGAATTCCGTGAACGCCAGCCCGAACGCGATCAGCAGAATGTCTTGCACCCCAGCGTGAAACGCCGCCGGCACCTCCCCGAGCAGCAGCCGGGTGGTGTCGACATCCAGCGATGCCGTCAACTGCCCGGCGGTCGCGTAGGTGTCCTCGGCCTGTACCGCCGGCAGTGCCGCCGGGGTGGCGGCCACCTGCCGCCACGCGTCGGCCTGCGCGGTCACCGCCGGGCTCTGCGCGTAGTCGACGAGCAGCGAAGACCAACGGGCAAAAGAGGTTCCGGGCGCCGGCAGGGCCACCGGCTGGGCGTTGTGAAGCTGGGCCCAGGCGATGTTGATGTCTTCGATCAGGGTCCGCCACGAGACACCGTCGACGGCAAGGTGGTGAATGACCAACGCCAATTGGCTTGTCGCACTTGCCCATACCGCGCTGAGCAGCGCGCCGTCGGCCACATTGAGCCGGCCGCGGGCCTCGATCAGCGCCGCGTCGGACAACGCCTCGACCACACGCAGGCAGTCGTCGGCCTGCACCGAGCCCACCTCGGGTGCCTCCAGGGACCAGCCGCCGGCGCCGTCGTCCTGCACGCGCAGCCGCAGCATAGGGTGGCGATCCAGCAGTGCCTGCAGCACCGCCGCCACGTCGGCGTCGCTCACGCCGGCGGGAGCCGCCAGCACCATGGTCTGGTTGAACTCGTCGATCGGGCCGTCGATGGTCTGCAGCCAGCGCATGATCGGGGTGGCCACCACGGGCCCGATCCCCTCGTCGGCCGCACCGAACTCACCGTCGGCCGCGACTTCGGACACCCGCGCCAGGCGAGCTACCGTCTGCTCCACGAAAATGTCTCGGGGACGGCAGATTACGCCGGCGTTGCGGGCCCTCGACACCACCTGCATCGACAGGATGCTGTCGCCGCCGAGGTCGAAGAAGGAGTCGTCGACGCCGACGCGTTCGACCCCCAGCACCTGGGCGTAGATGTCGGCCAGGATCTCCTCGATCGCGTCGGCCGGGGCCCGGTACTCACTCGCGGCGTATTCGGGCGAGGGCAGGGCGCGCTTGTCCAGCTTGCCGTTGCCGGTCAACGGCAGGGTGTCCAGCACCATCACGGCGGTCGGCACCATGTAGGGCGGAAGCTTGTCGGCCAGCGCGGCGCGCAGCTCCGCGGGGTCGGCGGTGCCGGTGATGTAGCCGACCAGACGCTTGTCGCCGGGGCGGTCCTCGCGGGCGATCACCGCGGCCTGGTCCACTCCGTCGAGTCCGGCCAGCACGGCCTGGATTTCGCCGAGTTCGATGCGGAAACCGCGGATCTTGACCTGCTCGTCGGCGCGGCCCAGGTACTGCAACTGCCCGTCGGGTCCCCAGCACACCAGGTCACCGGTGCGGTACATCCGCGCGCCCGGACCGCCAAAGGGGTTGGCCACGAACCGCGATGCGGTCAGGCCGGGGCGGCGCACGTAGCCGTGCCCGACGCCGCGGCCGGCCAGGTACAGCTCGCCGACCACGCCGGCGGGCACCGGCTGCAGCCACTTGTCGAGCACGAACATCGCGGCGCCGGCTATCGGGGAGCCGATCGGCACCACCGGCGACCCGGGCACCAGGGGCGTGCTGATCGACGCGCACACCGTGGTCTCGGTCGGCCCGTAGGCGTCGAGCATCACCCGCCCGGGCGCCGCCCACCGGTCGACGACGTCGGTGGGGCAGGCCTCGCCGGCCACCACCAGCGTCGTCGCCTCCAGGCCGTCGGCCGGCAGCATTGCCACCGCCGACGGGGTCTGGGTCAGCACGCTGACCTTCTCCGCGACCAGCAGGTCGTGCAGATCCGCCGGCGAGGAGGCCACCGACTCCGGCACGATCAGCAGCCGCCTACCGCGCAGCAGCGCGCCGAAGATCTCCCACACCGAGAAGTCGAAGGCCGAGGAGTGGCATTGCGTCCAGACGTTCCCCTCGGGCAATCCGGCGTCGAGCGACTCCATCAGCCACACGACGTTATATTGAGGAATCGCAACGCCTTTGGGGGTTCCGGTGGTTCCGGAGGTGTAGATGATGTAGGCGGTGTTTTCGGGCGCCGGCAGCGGCAGGGCGGTGTCGGGCTGGCTGTCGATGGCCAGGTCGTGCACATCGACGACCAGGACGTCGTGGTTGTCCAGCCGCGAGCGCAGCTCCGCCGTGGTGATCACCGCACTGGGCGCCGCGTCTTCGAGCACGAAGTCCATCCGCGACGACGCGTGCGCCGGATCGATCGGCACATACGCCGCCCCGGTCTTGAGCACCGCCATCATCGAGACGATGGCGTCGGCGCACCTGGGGAACAGCACCGCCACGCAGTCCCCCGGGCCGACCCCGCGGCCGGCGAGCAGATGGCCCAACCGGTTGGAGGCCTCGTCGAGTTCCGCGTAGGTCATGGAGCGGCCGTCGAAGGTCACCGCGACCGCCTCGGGCGTGCTCTGCACGTGCTCGGCGAACGCCTGCGGAATCGACACGGGCGCGGGCACGGGCTCGTGCAGTGCCGGCCGGTTGCTCCACTCGTCCAGCAGGGCCGGCTCGTCGGGGGTCAGCAGGTCGATCGACGACAGCGGCCGGTCCGGGTCGGCGGTCATCTCTTCGAGGATCTGCTGCAAGCGTCCGGCGAGGTCGGCGACGCCGAAGCTGGCGAACGGCTGCCCCGGGCCCGCGGTGCTGAGGTGCAGCTGGTCGCCGGCGCCGAGGAAGAACAGTCCGAAGTGCCCGACCGGGCCGTGGTTGGTGTACGACGCGGTGGCCGGCGAGCCGGCGAGGTCCAGGGTCAGCCGGGACGGGATGAAGTTGATCCCGACCCGGTTCGGCGCTTGCCGCAGCCCGTCGCCCTCGAGCGTGTGCACCGGGAAGCGCTGGTGCTGCAGCAACTCGCGGATCCGCTTGTCGACGTGCTTGCAGAAATCGGCGACGGTCGATTGCGGTTCCGTCGCCAGGACCAGCGGCACCACGCCGGCGAGCATCGCGGGAAGCGTTTTCGACTCCGGCCGCACCCGCCGACTCACCGGGAAGTCGAGCGCCACCTCCGAGCCGCTACCGGACCACCCGCGCACCAAAAGCGCGCACGCGGCGGTGGTGACCGAAAAGCGGCGGATGGCAAGCTTTTTCGACAGCTCCTTGATCCGGTTGGCAACCGAGGGGTCCAGCTGCACGGAAGCGGACGGCGAGTAATGGTCGCGCTCGCCGGCGGCGTCGGGCAGGCGATCCACCGGTCCGCTCTCCGGCGGCAGGTGCTCGCTCCAATAGGCCTTGTCTTCGGCGTAGTCCTCGGAGGCTTCGTAGCCCGACTCCAGGTCCACCAAGTCCCGCGCCGAACCGAAGTAGGCGTCGGGAATCGGCTTTCCGGCCACCATCGCGGAGTAAATGGTCGCGACCCGACGGCATACCAGGGCCATGCCCAGACCGTCGATGGCGATGTGGTGGCAGCAACCAAACAAATAGAATTCCTCGTGCCCTGTTTGAAAAAGCACGAATTTGAACAGCTGGCCGTTCAACGCCATCGGCGTGCGCTGAATTGACGAAGCCCTTTCGCGGGCTTCCTGCACGGGGTCGGCCGCGCTTCTGAGGTCGTCGAACGTCAGCTCGACGAGCGGGTAGTCGACCGGTTTCTGCACGACCTGGCCGTCGACCTCGAAGAACGAGACCCTGCCCGGCTCGGCCTCCGCGACTGCCAGGGTGATCGCCTGTTCGAGCTCATCGCGATGGACGACGCCGTCGATCTTGACGAGGAGACCGAGCTGCCATTGCGTGCCGGCGAACCCGGCTTCTTGGGACAACCAGATATCGAGCTGCCCCCGCGTTAGCGGAAGTGCCCCGTCTTCCCTCGCCATCGACTCCCCCAAGTCTCCACCCGCCCCATACCCCGACTCGTTACTGGTCAAAACCCCGACCCGTTGCGAGCTTGTCCCGCAGGCTCTTCGGCCGAATGTCGGGCCAATGCTGCTCGATGTATTCCAAACACGCAGCTCGGTCGGCCTCCCCGTGGACCACTCGCCAGCCGGCTGGAACATCGGCGAAGGCCGGCCACAAGCTGTGTTGCTCCT
Source organism: Mycobacterium sp. MUNTM1 (assembly GCF_054660795.1). Classification (NCBI taxonomy): domain Bacteria; kingdom Bacillati; phylum Actinomycetota; class Actinomycetes; order Mycobacteriales; family Mycobacteriaceae; genus Mycobacterium; species Mycobacterium sp. MUNTM1. The sequence continues at coordinate 22,475 of NZ_BAAGDE010000070.1, read as the reverse complement.
CGTCGTTCACCAGGACGAAAAAGCTGCCGTTGTCGTCGTCGAATGGATTGATGCTCACAATTCTCCAGGATGCATAGTGGACATGAGTGGAACAGGTCTAAACCCTAGTTGAGCCCTAGAGCGCTCGCCCGTGGTTTGGCCAAAGTTCCTGGTGTGACCCAGAAGGCGTTGATGCCATCCAGTGATTGGTATGCCGCGGGGCCCCGATGCCCCGAAAATCGCTGCAGTGACCTGCATCAATGGCGTTGGCTGCGAAATTTCGCTATTGGAGCAGGCACGTCCTTCAGGCCGATGAAGTTATTGTGCTTGTCGCCACTGAGCTTAGCCGAAGGCCTGGGGGCCGCGAAAATCACCAAGAGGCGAAACCTGGCAGTGTGCTGGCAAGACTGGCCGGGGTTGCCCACCCGGTGACACCGTGCACCCGCTGTGCTTAGGTGAGGGGGCGGCTTGCGAAGAAGAGAAGTGAACGGGAAACGTTCGGACGCTCAGCAAATGCCGTTTATGCACGCGAGCGGCATTACGATCCCGTATCGCGTTGCCAAAGCACTGATACGGAAGCGACTGGCGTGGTTTACTCAACAAGACCTGGTCGCGCTCCCCGGGGGGCGGAGCTCGTATGAGGTGTCCGAGGCACGACTGGTCGGCCACGTGCACCACATTCGAAGCGCCGCAGTCTGGCGTGTCGCGAGAGGTGTGTAGTTGCATGTTCGAGCGGCGCGAACCGTCCGGGCTTCAACACGGCTGAAGGGGGTGCAGTGGTCGAATCGGATGTCCGGGCCCGGCCCGACAACACCATCGCGGAAGGACGAGACATTAGCCAACGTCGTTTCCTAGGCTTTGGTCGTCGATCTTCAACTGAACCCGTGCAGCAAAGCGGCCCTCAGGCGACGCGCACGAAAAAAGGTCCCGGGCTGTTCAGCTTCCTCGGCCGGTTGTGGATTCCGCTGGTCATCGTGGCCGTCGTCGTCGCCGGAGGTATGACGGTCTCGCGGTTGCACGGCGTCTTCGGCTCCGAGAAGCGCCCCACCTACGCCGAATCCAGGCAACAGGACACCAAACCGTTCAACCCCAAGCACGTGAAGTATGAGGTCTTCGGCCCCGCCGGGTCGATGGCCGACATCAGCTACTTTGACGCCAACGGCGAGCCGAACCACATCACCGGTATCGAGCTGCCGTGGACGTTCGACATCTCGACGACGCTGCCATCGATCGTGGGAAATGTGGTCGCACAGGGCAACAGCGATAGTCTCGGCTGCCGCATCGTGGTCGACGGTGTCGTCAAAGCCGAGAGGATCTCGCACGAATTGAACGCGTTCACCTACTGCGTGTTGACCGCCACATGAGCACCCAGCAACAAATTGAAACCCAGCCGGCCGCGCGACCGCGTATAGCGCGGATCATCCACCGCCTGTCCGTTCCGATCATTCTGGGCTGGCTCGGTATCGCCGTCCTGATCAGCGTCGCCGTCCCGTCGCTGGAGCAGGTCGAGGCGGAGAACGCGGTCTCGCTGAGCCCCTTGGGCGCACCGTCGTTCAAGGCCATGGAGCGGCTTGGCCAGGACTTCCACGAGACCAACTCCGGCGCTCTGGCGATGATCCTGCTGGAGGGCCAGCAGCAACTCGGCGACGACGCGCACAAGTATTACGACCGCCTGGTCAAGCTCTTGGAAGACGACCACGCGCATGTGCAGCACGTCCAGAACTTCTGGGGCGATCCGCTGACCCGCGGCGCCGCGCAGAGCCAGGACGGCAAGGCCGCATATGTACAGGTGAACCTGAACGGTAACCAGGGCGCGGCCGCGGGTGACGCGTCCGTGGCGGCCGTGCGAAAGATCGTGCAGGACGCTTCGCCCCCGCCGGGATTAAAGGTCTATGTGACCGGGCCCGCGCCCATCGTCGCGGACATGAATATCGCCGGTCAGCAGAGCATCATGCTGGTTACGCTGGTCAGCCTTGCCGTCATTTTCCTGACGTTGCTGCTCGTCTATCGGTCGATTGTCACGGTCGTCCTTTTGTTGCTGATCGTCGGCCTTGAATTGCAGATAGCGCGCGGGGCGGTCGCGCTGCTCGGCCATCTCGGGCTGGTCGGCCTTACCACTTTTGCCGTCAACCTGTTGGTCGCCGCTGTTATCGCGACGGGTACCGACTACGGCATTTTCTTCGTCGGCCGATATCAAGAGGCGCGGTATGCGGGCGAAAGCCGAGAAGAGGCCTTTTACACCACATTCAACGGTGTAGCCAAGGTCGTACTTGCATCAGGCCTGACGATCGCCGGCGCGGTGCTCTGCCTCAGTTTCACCCGACTTCCGTTTTTCCAGCCGCTCGGCATTCCCTGCGCCGTCGGCATTTCCATCGCGGTCCTGGTCGCGATAACGCTGGGGCCCGCTCTCATTGCCGCCGGAGCCCGGTTCGGTCTGTTCGACCCACGGCGTGCACTCTCGACCCGCCGGTGGCGTCGAATCGGTACGGCGATCGTGCGGTGGCCGGCGCCCATCCTCATCGCCTCGTTGGCCGTCTCGCTGATCGGGCTGTTGACGCTGCCGAATTACAAGCCCAGTTATGACGACCAGAAATTCATTCCGGACCGCATTCCCGCCAACGTGGGCTATGCGGCCGCGGCCCGGCACTTCCCCGGCCAGCGCATGTCGATGCCCGAAATTCTGTTGATCGAGACCGATCATGACTTGCGTAATCCGACGGACATGCTGGTCATCAATAAACTCGCCAAGGGCGTGCTAGCGGTGCCCGGAATCGCGACGGTGCAGACCGTGACCCGCCCGGAGGGAACGCCCCTGCAGCACACGACGATTCCCTGGATCATCAGCATGGGTCAGGCGAGTCAGATGCAGAACATGGCTTTCCAAAAAGACCGCATGAACGACATGCTCACCCAGGCCAATGAGCTTGGGAAGATGATCGGCCTCATGCAGCACATGCTGGACCTGATGCGGGAACTCGTCGCCACCACGCACCACATGGTCGGGACAACGCATGAAATGCAGGACATCACTTCGGAATTGCGCGATCGCGTTTCGGACTTCGAGGATTTCTGGCGCCCGATTCGCAGCTACTTCTACTGGGAAAAGCACTGCTACGACATCCCGATCTGCTTCTCCCTGCGATCCATCTTCGACGCGATCGACGGCGTTGACGAGATCAGCGACAAATTGGGCGACCTGGTGAAGGACCTGGACCAGCTGGATGCGATCCTGCCGCAGCTGGTCATGCAGATCCCGCCCATGATCGAAACCATGTCGGGCATGCGCACCATGATGCTGACCATGCACAGCACCATGTCCGGCGTCATGGGCCAAATGGATTCGAGCGCAAAGGATCCCAGCGCCATGGGGCAGGCGTTCGACGCCTCCAAGAACGACGATTCCTTCTACCTGCCGCCGGGGATCATCAACGGGTCCGAGTCGTTCAAGCGGATCGAGAAGGTGTTCATGTCGCCGGACGGCAAGGACGTCCGCCTGCTGATCTCCCAGCGGGGCGACCCGTCGACGCCGGATGGGCTCAACCGGGTCGAGCAGATCAAGACGGCGGCCGAGGAATCGCTCAAGGGCACTCCCCTGGAAAACGCCAAGATCTATTTGACCGGTACTGCGGCGATTACCAAAGATCTGGTCGACGGGTCTATGTTCGACCTTTTGATCGCCGGCGTATCCGCGATCTGCCTGATTTTCATCATCATGCTGATCATGACGCGAAGCTTCATTGCCGCCATGGTGATCGTCGGCACGGTTCTGCTTTCGCTCGGCGCATCCTTCGGGTTGTCCGTGCTGGTCTGGCAGTACTTGCTGCACATGCAACTGCACTGGAGCGTGCTTTCCACCTCGGTGATCGTGTTGTTGGCCGTGGGTTCTGACTACAACTTGCTATTGGTCTCCCGAATGAAGGAGGAGTTGGCCGCCGGGATCCACACGGGCATCATCCGCGCCATGGCCGGTACCGGAAAGGTTGTGACGAACGCCGGCTTGGTGTTCGCCTTCACGATGGCCTCGATGGGGGTCAGCGAGCTGCGCAGCATCGGTCAGGTGGGCACGACGATCGGCATCGGCTTGATTTTCGACACGTTGATCGTGCGCGCATTCATGACGCCGTCAGTCGCCGCACTGCTGGGACGCTGGTTCTGGTGGCCACAGTTGGTGCGCCCCCGCCCGGCCAGCACGATGCTGCGGCACACCGGCCCCCGCCCGTTGGTGCGTTCACTGCTCCTGAAGCAGCCGCAGTAAGTGGCTTTCCACTTCAGGATGGGAACAGCAACCGTGGGGAACACTGTGACACAGGGCAATAGCGTCGTCGACCTGTCGAGGGGCTTATGACCACGCACACAGCCCGGCCGTCGCGCGTCGCGCGGTCGATCCGCCACCTTGCGGTGTTCATCATCATCGGGTGGGTGGCGCTGACCCTGCTGGTGACGTTCGGCGTGCCACGGCTCGAGATTGTGGGCCAACAGCATTCGGTGCCGCTCGCCCCTCAAGACGCACCGGCGGTGCAGGCCATGCAGCGCATGGGCCGGGACTTCAAGGAATCCGATTCGGACAGCTTCGCGATGCTGGTCCTGGAGGGACAGCAGCCGCTTGGCGACCAGGCACACGCCTACTACGACAAACTGGTTGCTCAATTAAAAAGCGACACAAAGCATATCGAGCACGTGCAGGATCTGTGGGGCGATCGCCTTACTGCGGCGGGCGCCCAGAGCCCGGACGGCAAGGCCGTTTATGTGCAGTTGAACCTGGCGGGCAACCAGGGCACCACCCTGGGCCAGGAATCCGTCGCCTCCGTCCGCGACGTGATCGCGCGGACACCGCCGCCCCCCGGGGTTAAGGCCTACGTCACCGGTCCGTCGGCACTGTTCTCCGATATGCAGCTCGCCGGTGACCGATCGATTCTGAAGATGACGATGATCGGCGCGTTGATCATCTTCGTCGTGCTGCTCCTGGTGTACCGCTCGATCACCACCGTGATTCTGCTATTGCTCACGGTCGGGATTGAAGTCTTCGCCGCTCGCGGTGTCATCGCCTTCATCGCCAACAACAACTGGATGGCACTGTCCACGTTTGCCGTCAACCTGCTGGTGGCGCTGGCAATGGCCGCCGGCACCGACTATGCGATCTTCTTCTTCGGCCGCTATCAGGAGGCGCGCCAGGCGGGCGAAGACAGGCAGACAGCGTACTTCACCACCTATCGCAGCGTCGCGCCCGTCGTCCTGGGTTCCGGTCTGACCATCGCCGGGGCGATGTTGTGCCTGAGCTTCACCCGCATGCCCATCTTCCAGACCATGGGCATGCCCTGCTCGGTGGGCATGCTCATCTCGGTGCTGATCGCGCTGACGCTGGTTCCGGCCGTGCTGACCGTCGGGAGTGGCTTCGGGTTGTTCGACCCGAGGCGCACGATCGGCTTCGGGCGCTGGCGGCGCATCGGCACGGCGATCGTCCGTTGGCCCGCGCCCATTCTGTGCGCGACGATCGCCGTCGCATTGGTGGGTTTGGTGACCCTGCCCGGCTACCAGACGAGCTACAACAACCGGCTCTACATGCCCGACAACGTTCCGGCCAACGTCGGCTACGCGGCAGCAGACCGCCACTTCAACCAGTCGCGCATGATGCCCGAGATCTTGATGATCGAATCCGATCACGACATGCGGAACTCGGCGGATTTCCTGTTGCTGCACCGGCTTGCGAAGGCAATCTTCGCCGTTCATGGGATCTCCCGGGTGCAGGGCATCACGCGGCCTGAGGGAACACCGATCCAGCACACCTCGATTCCCTTCCTGCTCAGCATGCAACAGTCGATAATGGGTCAAGACCTCAAGTACATGCGGGCGCGCATGGACGACATGCTTGTCCAAGCGGACATGATGGCCAAGCAGATCGAAATCATGAAGCGCATCTACTCGCTGCAAAAGCGCATGACCGACATCACGCACGATTCGATCACGAAGACCAAAGAAATGGCCGTCGTTCTCGCTGAATTAAATGGCAAGATGGCCGATTTCGAGGATTTCTTTCGACCGCTACGGAGCTATTTTTACTGGGAAAAGCACTGCTACGACATCCCGATCTGCTGGTCGTTGCGACAGATCTTCGAAATCCTCGACGGCGTCGACACGCTGAGCGACAAGATGGTGGGCCTGCTTCAAGATCTCGATCACATGGACAAGCTGATGCCTCAGCTGCTGGAGCAGTATCCGCCGATGATCGCAATGTCCGAGGACATGCGGAACATGATGCTGACGAACCACAGCACCATGTCCGGGATCCTCGGCCAGATGTCAGCCAACGACAAGGACGCCACCATCATGGGGCAGGCGTTCGACGATTCCAAGAACGACGATTCGTTCTATCTGCCGCCCGAGATTTTCGACAATGCGGACTTCAAGAAAGCGATGGGCCAGTTCTTGTCGCCGGACGGTAAGGCCGCCCGCTTCATCATTTCGCACCGCGGCGACCCCGCGACGTCCGAGAGCGTCAACCGCATCGACAAGATCCGGCTGGCGGCCGAAGAGTCGCTCAAGAACACCCCATTGGAAAACGCCAAGATCTACATCGCGGGCACCGCGTCGACGTTCAAGGACTTCCGCGACGGCTCCACGTACGACCTCTTCATTGCGGGCATTGGTGCGCTGTGCCTGATTTTCATCATCATGCTCATCCTGACCCGAAGTTTCGTGGCCGCCCTGGTCATCGTGGGCACGGTAACGCTCTCGTTGGGCGCATCATTCGGGATCTCGGTGCTGATTTGGCAGTACATCTTCGGCATCAAGCTGTACTGGATGGTGCTGCCGATGTCGGTGATCGTCTTGTTGGCGGTCGGTTCTGACTACAACCTGCTGCTGGTATCCCGAATGAAAGAGGAACTGGCCGGCGGCATCAATACCGGCATCATCCGCGCGATGGGCGGCACCGGTAAGGTCGTGACGAATGCAGGCCTGGTGTTCGCATTCACCATGGCGTCGATGGTGGTCAGCGACCTGCGCATCATCGGTCAGGTCGGTACCACGATTGGCCTGGGCCTGATGTTCGACACCTTGATCGTGCGCTCGTTCATGACGCCTACCATCGCGGCGCTGCTCGGACGGTGGTTCTGGTGGCCGCAGTTGGTTCGACCACGGCCGGCCAGCCTGCTGCTTCGCTCCGTGGGAACGCGTCAGTCGGTACGCACCCTGCTCCACCACGATGAGGTCGACATGGACGCCCCCACCGCCGAGATCCCGATCGCCAGGCCGACCGTCTAGGTGGTCCTCGTCGTTTCGTTTGCCGGATAGCGAATCGGTCAACGCCCTCCGCGAAGAGCGCGACGAGAAAGATTGGACGCCAAATGATTCTGCTCGGCACACTCGGAACTCCCCCGCCGCGAACAGGTTTGGGCCGCGTCAGCGAGATCTGTGGCCACCGTCGAGGAAAGGCCTGGGCCATTTCCCCTATCGCTATCTCCGTATACCGTCCGCACGCCACACCGCACCGTGAAATACTCCTACCGTGAGTCCACTTGCGATCGAGGTTGTAGGCCTCACAAAGACGTTCGGGCGAAACACGCTCGCGTTGAACGGCATCGACTTCTCGGTCCCAGCCGGGACGGTCTGCGGGGTGCTCGGCCATAACGGAGCCGGCAAGACCACCACGATCAACATTCTTTCCACGCTGATCCGCCCCAGCTCGGGGCGCGCCAGCGTCGCCGGGTATGACATCATCCGCCAGCCGTCCGAGGTGCGTTCCAGCATCGGGATGGCCGGACAGTTCACCGGCATGGATCCCATGCTGACCGGCCGGGAGAACCTGGTCCTGTTCGGCAGGCTGCGCGGATTGAATCGCAAGCGCGCGAAGGCCCGCGCCGGTGAGCTGCTCGAACAGTTCGATCTGGTCGCCGCCGCGGACCGTCGGCTGTCGACCTACTCCGGCGGCATGTTCCGGCGCGTCGACCTGGCCAGCGCCCTGGTGGTGCCGCCGCAGGTGCTCTTCCTCGACGAGCCGACCACCGGTCTGGACCCTCGCAGCCGCCGCGACGTGTGGGCACTGGTGAGTTCGCTGACCGTGCAGGGCATCACCGTGCTGCTGACTACGCAGTACCTGGAAGAGGCCGACGTGCTGAGCGATTCGATCGTCGTCATCGATCACGGACAGGTGATCGCCCGCGGCACTTCCGAGGAACTCAAGCGCGCGGTGGGGACCAGCTACTGCCAGGTGACCCCCGCCAACCCCGCCGACCTGGCTCAGGTCGCGGCGGCGCTGAACGGACTCGAGGGCGTCGAGATCGACGGCGACACCAATTCGGTGGCGGTGTTCGCGCCCGATGGGGTGGCCACGCTCGTCGAGGTGTTCCGGCGGGTCGACGCGCTCGGACTCGAGCTCGCCGATATCTCGTTGCGCAAGCCCTCGCTCGACGAGGCTTTCCTGCATCTGACCGAACGGACCGCCGCCCGGTCATGAGCGCCCTGTCCGCCCTCACCGAGCGTTCGCTGATGTCGGCGGCTCGCGACGGCGAGATGATCTTTGAGATCCTTTCGCCGGCAGCCTATTTGGCGGGGTTCAGTGTGGCGTTGCACGGCCTGATCGACACAGGGAAAATCAGTTACACCCAATATTTCCTACCCGCGGTGGTCGCGCAATCGATGATCTTCGTCGGGCTGCTCACCGCGGACCGCGCGGCGCGTGACCATGTGTCCGGCTTCGGCGAGCGGATGCGAACGCTGCCGGTCGCCGCAGTCGCCACCGTGACCGCCCGCACGGCGGCCACCCAGATGCGCGCGGTGCTCTCCCTGGTGGTGGCGCTGATTGCCGGATACGCCTTCGGTTTCCGGATCACCGGTGGGTTGGGCTACGCGGCGGCGTTCCTGCTCATCTCCTTGCTGCTGTGCCTGGCCGTGGGGTTGGGCGCCGACGCGCTGGGATCGAGCGCCAAGACCGTTCAGGGGGCAAGCCACCTCTTGTTCGTCCCCCAGCTGCTGCTGTTCATGCTGTCCACTGGAATCGCCCCGGAGAAGACTTTTCCGGAATGGTTGCGCCCGTACGTCCGCAACCAGCCGGTGTCACAATTCGCCGAGACGCTGCGCGGCATGGCCACCGGCCACGTGATCCTCAGCAATCTGGTGGCCACCCTTGCCTGGTGCCTCGGCATGGTCCTGGTGTTCGGCGCGATCACATTGCGGATGCAGAGGCGCGGCTAGTGACGCATCGCCTCGAGCCGCAAGGGTCGCTGTGGACCCAAAGCTGGGTGCAGGCCGGCCGGCTCCTGCTCCGCTGGCGGCGCGACCAAGCGGTGCTGATGGGGTCGCTGCTGCTACCCGTCTGCCTACTGTTCATCTACAAAATCGTGCTGGGCGAGCAGGTGCAGAAGGTCACGGGTGTGGACAGCATCTACGGGATCGTTCCCATGTGCGCGGTGATCTCCGGACTGTTCGGCTCACTGGGCAATTCGGTCGGCATCACCATGGACCGCGAGTCACGCGTGCTCAGCCGGATGTGGGTGCTGCCGATTCACCGGGCCAGCGCGATCACCGGCTGGATCATCGCCGAGGTGGTGCGCACGTTGCTCGGCACCTTCCTGATCACCGCCCTCGGGCTGGCGATGGGGTTGCGCTTCCTCCAAGGTTGGCCGGCCGCACTGCTTTTCGTGCTGATTCCGTCCATCGTGGTGACCGGCTTCACCGCTCTGGTGATGGCGATGGCCATCCGCAACAACGGCCGCACCGCGATGACCTGGGTGCTAGGCGTCACTTTTGCGCTGGCGTTCGTCAATCCCGGTGCCACTCCGATCAAGCTGTTTCCGGATTGGGCTCAGCCGTTGATCCGCATACAACCGATTTCGCCGCCCATCGAGACGATGCGGTCCTTGGCCCACGGCGGCCCGGTCATGTGGCCTCTGGTGACGACGCTGATCTGGGCGGTCGTGCTGCTTGCGGTATTCGTCCCGGTGGCCGTGCGCGGCTACCGGTTGGCCGCCGAGGCCAACGCGTGACTCACGCTGGCCCCGCACCGGCCAACCCCCTGGTCTCGGTGTGCGTGCCGATGTACAACAACGGCGCGACCATCGAGCGCTGCCTGCGCAGCGTCCTGGATCAGGACGGCATCGACTTCGAGATCCTCGTCGTCGATGACCAGTCGTCGGATGACGGCGCGCGCATTGCGACATCGTTGCTGCGTGAGGGAGACCGCCTGATACGCAACGAGTCTCGACTTGGGTTGAACGGAAACCACAACAAGTGCCTGGAATTCGCGCGCGGCGAATACATCCAGTTCTTGCACGGTGATGACTGGTTGCTTCCGGGAGCCCTGGAGACGCTCGCCCGCTGTTTCGACGACCCCGGCGTCGGGCTGACCTTCGCGCCCCGTCGGGTGCAGACCGACGACCTGCCCTGGAGCGAGCGACGAAAGGCGCCGGGCAAGCTCCACGTCTACTTTGCCAAGCTGCGCGAGCACAACCGTGGATCGTCACTGGTGCTGCAGTTGGTGGCCTTGTGGGGTGCGAGCGCCAATCTGATCGGCGAGCCGAGCTGCGTGATGTTCCGGCGCCGGGTGGCGCTGGACGCGGGTGGCTTGCGTGACGACGTGTATCAGACCGTGGACTTGGATTTTTGGTTGCGCCTCATGCTGCGGGGCGCGGTTCGTTTTGTGCCACAGGAACTCTCGGTGCGGCATCACACCGCGACCACCGAGTCGGCGAATATCACGAAGGCCCACCGGCACTGGCTCGACCAGCTACGCATTCTGACCTGGATGCTCGTGGACCCGGCGTCTACCGGTCTCGTCCGCGCGGCCGCGGCACCGTGGTGGTTACTCGCCTGGGTGGGGCTGCTCGTCAAGGTGACGCTGTTCGGGCCCCAGCGGTCCTCGCGGCTGAAAACGTTGCTGGCAGCACCCGTTGGTGAGTTCATGCGGGCGAGACGGTTTCGTGATCAAATGATTCCCAGTTCGGACTAACGGCACAAGGTCGCCCTGGTGCAAACCCGTGGTTTTTCCCTTGCGAGCTAAAGCTTTCAAGCGAGTCTCCGCGGCACACCAATCCTCGGCATCCCTGCATCGGGAATGAGACACTGGCTATCGTGAAAATCGTTCTGAAATTTTCCCTCCCCGCTCGGCGCTACCGCTATCGAGGCAATCGCAGAATGATACGGGCTCTCGGGCCGAGTCTTGCTTCACCGACTAAGTGGTCGGCCACCGACACTGGGTCTGACGAGGAGACGTCTCAGTCATTCGATTGCGCATCGCGGGTACACACGTCGGCTCACTATCTGCCGATTTACGAGTCTGTAATCGACCGAAACAGGCCGCTCCGGATGTTAGCGATCGGTAGCTTTTATGAAGACTCACTCCACATGTGGCGAGAGCATCTACACCGTGGCTCCGTCATCGTGAGCATCGACACGGACTCGAAATTATTGAAAATTGCTAATTCTCAAGGCGTTCATGTCCGCTTCGGCACTGAGCAGAACGGTTCCTTCGTTAGGGAAGCCGCCGCAGAATTTGGCCCGTTCGACGTCGTTCTCGACCATGGCCCTCATACCAGTTCTCACATGGTCGATTCCTTCCGCCGCCTGTTCGTAGAAGCTTTGAGCGGCGACGGTGTTTACATGGTCGAGGATACGCACTGCGATTATCAGACCACCTACCGCGACAGCCGCATCTCGTTCATGGACTTTGTCAAAGCGTTGATCGATGCAAAACACAGCCACTATGAAGCTGCTAGCGAGACCAGCTTCCGAGTAGGTCACCCTGATCGACTCAGGGAAGTTTCGGTGCCGGCGATCACGCCGATCTTGGGCAGCATCGAGATTTACGATTCTGTTGTCGTTGTGCGCCGGGCCAATCAGACTCTCCCGCAGCGCATCTACCGCTCATGACGGGTCAAGGTTCCGCGGAGCGAGGCGCCACCTCCGCCAAGTACCGACGTGCGCTCGCAGCCTTAGCCAGAACCACGTACGGATAGACGTTTTCTGCTCTCCCGCCCCTATACCCGGAAATACCCGACGCAGCTGTCGAACGGTAAGCGCTTTAGTTCAACTTTGTTGAGATCGAGGACCTCCTTGAGCGCCGAGGTCTCTCCTGGAAAGTTGACGTACGCGACCTCGTCGAACACTACGACCCCCCCTTTGGGCATTAAAGGCAAGAACGTCTGCAACGCAACCTTTGTCGACTCGTACAAGTCTGTGTCGAGGATGAGCATCGCGACAACGAGATCAGGCCGCGTTTTGACGAACTCGGGAGCGGTTTGCGCGATGTCGCCCTTCACCAACTGGCAACGAGGGATGCGGTTCACCGGACGGACAAGGTCGGTCGCGTCGATCATGTCTTGAATCAACGTGGGATCGGTGTCTGAGAACATCTTCGCGTCGATGTCCTTTGGATCTTCTTCCTCGTCGATGCTGGTAAATCCCGCAAAAGTATCGAAACCGATGATCGAGCGATTAATCGCGTATGGCTCAAGGATCGATGACAAGTGCATATAGAGCATGAGCGAGTTGCCCCGGTACACACCGCATTCGACGATCGCGCCTGGCACGTCCATCACCATTTTGAACAGTTCGATACGTGACAGGGCCGCCGTTACTGTTACGCGGTTGGCGAAAACGAAAGGGGCACTAGCGACATAAGCAGCATCGGTCCTGGCTAGCGCGTCTGCTCTCTTGTGATTGAACTGAATCTCAGCTTCTGTAAGACGACGGTTGGTCACTGGACCGCTTCGAGGTAGGGCGTGAAGTCCGAGGCACGAAGCAAGTCGCGCAGACCGAACTCGATGTTCCTAGCGGCGCCATCTTGGTTTGCAGCTCCGGCACGCTCATTCAAGTCTTCCCTATGGAAAACTCTGAAATCGATGCTGTATCGCACGCGCCCTGTCCGGTTAGGGACCGTTCCGTGAAGGTGTGAGCCTGAGAAAACAATCATGTCTCCGGTGCCACCTGCCAACCTCAACTCCGTATCAGTTCCGACCTCTTCCAGCGGGACCGGATGCCGGCGGTCTTCATTGTTGATGTTCTGAGTCGCAGCAGGGCGCTCGTTAGTGACCCAGTGCTGCAGATCCCAGTCACCCGAATCGTTCTGCACCGGGCGGTCGAAGTAAGTCGGGTTGATCATCATGGTCTGATCGGGGTCAATGGGGAACACTGGCATCCATGTATTGATCTGACATTGCGGAGCGCCGTACCACGTATCACGGTGCGGCAGATAGGCGTAACTCACTCCGGCGTGCAGGTAATCGTAGTCTGGGACCACGCGGATCCGGGGTACGTCGAAAAAATATTCCTCGGGGTCCTGATTGATTTCCTCCAGGAAGTTGCGGATGTGCTCCTTGGACGCCGTCGAGTTGGTGAACTCCCCTTTGAGGGTGGACACCTTCTCCACGAATTGCTCGACCGCAAGCTCGGTGTGCACCACACGCGCATCTAAGCGGTCGCCGAAGACCTGACGGATGCACTGTTGCGCATAGCCGCAAAACTCCACGGTAGATCGGAGCTTCGTGTGCAGGATCATCGCTCCCGAGTAGACGAGTGGCCGGAAGTCGTCCCCCGGAAAGACCCTGTTGACGTACAGATTCAGCATGTGCAAACCTCGCGGAAACTTTCGGCTTTCGTTACAGATGCCAAGCTTTGACCCCGCGTAAGGGTATCAATGCGCTTGCCTGGTTGCAGCCGAATCGTCCGCTGGGTGCGTCGATCATTCGTCCATACGATTGGGTTTAGTGCACAGCTGCACACGTAGACACCATGGTGCGAGCCCTGTCGTCGCAGATGTAGCTCTGGTCGGCCGGGACGCCTCCAGCGACGAACGATGGCGGCAGGACGCGAAGACTGTAGACACCGCCGCTGACGAGGTCGGGCCGGGGCCGCGGTGGTGTTTGAGGTCGCGCTTGTACTGTTATGGACTTGTACGGTTAGGGGCCTTGTGACGCCGCGACGCCGAGCGGACGGACGTGCTTCCCGATCGGACAGCGCTACGAGTCTTCTCAAACATGCACGGACTACTACGAAGAACCGGGTTGCGAGTCCGCGGATTCCACCCGGTCGAAGAGCAAGTATGGGCTAGAATTTCCCGCGTGTTGAAGGAGTTGGTCTGAATTTCCGAGCGCCCACCGCAATGTGCAGCGGGCGCGAAGCATCCAGCAGCCTATTGTCCAGGACTTGAATAACGTCCCATGATTCACAGGTTCTGCATTACCCACCTGAAGCCCTTGTTGCCAGCGAGTTGGTACGATGACTGTATCGCGCTTGGGGAATTTCAGGCTGATTCTGCATTACACGTACGGCAACTGGACCCCTTCTGGCACGAAGCCAGGCCGATTGCGTTTGGCGCGGCCGGAATGTACGTGGTGCCCATCGCGGTAAATCGATTTGCCGAATCTTCCGAGTTCGTCGAGATCTGCTCTTACAGAAAGAGGCTATTGCCGCACCCAGAGGGGGCGGAATCCCAATCTTACGGTTATCCAACCATGCGTGAGCTAAGCTTAGATAATTTCCAAAAAGAAGAAGAATTAGCAACATTTATACCGAAACCTGATGTCGGATTCCTGGTCGCGCAACCGCTATACTTCGAGGACTCAATACTCGGGCAATATGCGACCTCCCATCATCGCGGGGACATCCTCGATTACGCAGCCTTGGCAGTTGAGCTAGGTGTGTTGAGCCCCGAATCCGCGACAAAATTTTTTGATGCTAAGCATTTTATCCCCGGAGGTATCGAGTTCGGAATATACCCCAAAGATTGGCTAGTACAGACGCTGTCAAAGGTTGAACTTGTTAGCCGGAAATTTCTTCAACGGTTTGGCAATCGGGTTAGAAACTATGACACCTATCAGGTAAGGGCAGTAGGGTTTCTGTCGGAGCGGCTAGGCTCTTTCCTTCTACTTAACCATCTGGTAGATCAGTATTCCAACACTATTCCCGCTGAAATATTCGGGTATATGACGGTTATTACTGAAGGAAGTTGTGGCTATTCTGTCGCAGCGACGGATCGTTCTAAGGGCTTGTTTAATTTGGCCTCCATCAGACAGAAGCGGATCCAATGAAAGCGGTATTATTAGCCGGCGGCCTTGGCACCCGTCTCAGCGAGGAAACGACAATTCGACCAAAGCCGATGGTCGAGATCGGCGGGCGCCCGATTCTATGGCACATTATGAAGCTCTACTCTTATCACGGTATCCAAGATTTCGTGGTTTGCTGTGGCTACAAGGGCTACGTTATTAAGGAATACTTCGCGAACTATTTCCTGCACATGTCCGACGTAACATTCGACATGTCCGCCAACAAGATGGAAGTCCACCGGCATCACGCAGAGCCTTGGCGGGTAACCCTGGTGGATACTGGCGACGACACCTTGACCGGCGGACGCCTCAAGCGCGTGGAGGCCTACATACGCGACGACGAGGCGTTCTGCTTCACCTACGGTGACGGCCTGAGCGACGTGAACATAGGAGGAAGTATCGAATTCCATCGTCAGCACGGACGTCACGCCACGGTGACAGCGGTGCTTCCACCGGGGCGGTATGGGGCGCTCGAGTGCGCCGATGACCGGGTCACCCGATTTGTCGAGAAGCCGCGAGGCGATGGCGGCCTCATCAACGGTGGTTTTTTCGTTCTGTCACCCGCGGTACTGGATTACATCGAAGGTGACGAGACGTCATGGGAAGGCCCGCCATTGGCCAGGCTTGCTGCCGATGGCGAAATGATGGCGTTCGAGCATTCCGGTTTCTGGCAGCCGATGGACACCCTGCGAGACAAAAATCTCCTTGAAGAACTCTGGGGTAGCGGCAAAGCGCCGTGGAAATGCTGGCTTTGAACGCTTTCAAAGCCGCTTACCGCGGACGCCGGGTCCTAGTCACCGGTCATACCGGCTTTAAAGGCAGCTGGCTGTGCCTGTGGTTACAAGCGCTGGGCGCAGAAGTTATCGGGCTTGCATTGGATCCATCGTCCGAGCCCAGCCACTGGGACCTATTGAAATTATCTATGGGCGACCATCGCGTCGATATTCGCGACGAAGCCGCAGTCCGTCGGGTCTTCGCCGCGGAACGACCCGAAATCGTTTTCCACTTGGCCGCCCAGCCATTAGTGCGTCGGTCCTATCGCGAGCCGGTAACCACTTGGGCCACCAACGTGATGGGCGCGGTCCACGTGCTCGAAGCGGCGCGTCATACGCCTGATCTGTGTGCCGTGGTTGTCGTCACGACCGATAAGTGTTACGAGAATCGCGAATGGCCTTGGGCTTACCGCGAACTTGACCGGCTCGGGGGCCGCGACCCCTACAGCGCATCCAAAGCAGGCACCGAATTAGTGGCCGCTAGCTACCGGACTGCGTTTCTGCAAGATCCGTCTGCTCCACTGCTCGCGACCGCCCGGGGCGGCAACGTGATTGGCGGTGGCGATTGGTCTGAAGACCGGCTGATACCTGATCTGGTGCGCTCGGTCGTCGCTGGAGAACCACTGGTGATCCGTTCTCCCCGCGCCACCCGCCCCTGGCAACATGTGCTGGATTGCCTCAGTGGTTATCTGCTACTCGGCCAGCGGCTTCTGGCGGCAGACGGCAGCTGCGCCGAGGCCTGGAACTTTGGGCCCGATGTAGAAGGAAGCCGTACGGTTGAGCAAGTGCTCGAAGACCTTGCTCGCACGTGGCCTCAGTTCCGCTGGCAATCGGCATCCGGTCGGCAACCGCACGAGGCGGGGCTACTACAACTCGACAGCGCCAAGGCGAAAATGCATCTTGGGTGGCGTCCCGTCTGGAACCTTGAGAAGGCGATTTTTCACACAGCCACCTGGTATCGCCGATTGCTGGAAGTAGGTGAAGTGTCAAGTGCTGACGAACTGGCCACCTACGTCGCCGATGCGGGCAAGGCAAACCTGGGGTGGGCGACGGCATGAACATCCTCGACACCCCAGTGCCCGATCTGAAGATCGCACGGTCCTCACCGCATCGTGACGACCGTGGCGCCTTCATGCGCCTCTTCTGCGCCGAAGAACTTCAGCCTGTGCTCGGCAATCGCCAAATTAAACAGATCAACCAGTCCAAGACTAGCCGCGCAGGGGCTGTGCGTGGCTTGCATTTCCAGCATTCCCCGCATGCGGAGATGAAAATGGTCCGTTGCCTTCGCGGTCGGGTCTGGGACGTGGCGGTTGACCTGCGACCCAACTCCCCCACCTTCTTGCATTGGCACGCCCAGGAATTGGCACAGGATGACGCTCAAATGCTAGTCATCCCAGAAGGTTTCGCCCACGGCTTCCAGGTCATGGAACCCGACAGCGAGTTGTTATATCTACACACAGCGTTCTACCACCCGTCTTCCGAAGGCGGGCTGCGTTACGACGATCCCCGGCTCGCCATCACCTGGCCATTACCGCCGCAAGACCTCTCCCCTCGCGATCGTTCCCATCCGCTACTGGATACCGATTTCGCTGGAGTCGCATTATGAGATGCCGACACTGCGGTACGCCCTTGGAACACACCTTTGTGGACCTGGGCTTCGCCCCGCCCTCCAACGCCTATTTGCTTGCCGAGGATTTGGGTAACCCGGAGGTGCACTACCCGCTGCGGGTGAAGGTGTGCCACAGGTGTTGGTTGGTCCAGACTGAGGACTACGCCCGCGCTGAGGAATTATTCAGTGCCGAATATGCCTATTTCTCCAGCACCTCGAGCAGTTGGCTTGATCACGCAGCTCAGTATGTGCGGATGATCATTGAGCGACTGCATCTCGGGCCCGAGAGCTTTGTCATCGAAGTGGCCTCCAACGACGGCTACCTACTAAGAAATTTCGTGGCGGCTGGCGTCCCCTGCCTGGGCATCGAGCCGACGGCCGGCACAGCCGCCGCGGCCGAGTCGTTGGGAATCCCGGTCACGCGGGAATTCTTCGGTGAAGCCCTGGGACACCGACTGGCCGGTGAAGGCCGGCGGGCGGATCTGATGCTGGGCAATAACGTATATGCCCATGTGCCTGACATCAACGACTTCACCCGCGGCTTGGCCGCCGTGCTGAAGCCGGAAGGTGTTGTGACACTGGAATTTCCACACATCGTACCGTTGATCGAGCACACCCAGTTCGACACCATCTACCACGAGCACTTCTCATATCTGTCACTAACCGCAGTGGCCCAGATCTTTTCAGCGGCCGGCCTGCGTGTGTGGGATGTGGACGAGCTGCCCACCCATGGCGGCAGCCTACGGGTGTATGGCTGCCATACCGGAGCGGCGATCACCAGCACACACCGCGTCGATGCGTTGCTGGCGCGCGAGGAACGGTTCGGGGTAACCCGACTCGAGACGTATACCGAGTTCCAGAAGCGCGCCGACCGGGTGAAGGACGATCTTTTGACCTTTCTGATCGAGCAGAAGCGTGCGGGCCGTCGCGTGGCGGCATACGGAGCCGCCGCCAAGGGGAATACCTTGTTGAACTACGCGGGGGTCAGGCCGGACCTACTGCCATACGTGTGTGATGCCGCAGGGTCCAAGCAAGGGAAATTCATGCCGGGAAGCCACATCCCCATCTATCCGCCCGAAGCATTGCGCGAGAACCAGCCCGATCACGTGGTCATCTTGCCCTGGAACATCGCCCACGAGGTCCGGTCCCAGTTGATCGATCTTGTCGATAAAGGGGTAAGCCTGGTCACCGCCGTTCCCGAATTGAGCATGCTGTGAAGCCCCGCATCGCATACACCAAGCCGTCAATAACAGACCTGGAGGTGCGCTACGCCACTGATGCCGCCGCGAACGGTTGGGGTGAGCGTTGCTACGAATACATCGGCCGCTTCGAGGGTTCCTTCAAGAAGCACCTAGGCGTCAAGCACGCGATCGCCACCTCGAGTTGCACCGGTGCGCTGCACATGGGTATGGCTGCGCTCGGAATCGGACCCGGCGATGAGGTCATCATGGCCGACACCAACTGGATTGCGACGGCGGCGCCCATCGTTTACCTCGGCGCCAAGCCTGTCTTTGTCGACATCCTGCCCGAAAGTTGGTGCATCGATCCGGAATTGGCCGAAGCTGCCATCACGCCGCGCACCAAAGCCATTGTCGCCGTGCACTTGTACGGCAACCTTTGTGAGATAGATCGTTTGTTGGCGATAGGCGAGAAGCATGGCGTCCCGGTGATCGAGGACGCGGCAGAGGCCATCGGTTCGATCTTCCACGGAAAGCGCGCCGGGTCGATGGGGCATTTCGGGACTTTCTCCTTTCATGGCACCAAGACCGTCACCACCGGCGAGGGCGGCATGTTCGTCACCAACGACGACGAACTGTACGAAAAAGTGCTCACTTTGAGCAACCATGGTCGCTCGCGCAGCCAGGCCAAGCAGTTCTGGCCGGATGTCGTCGGCTTCAAGTACAAAATGTCGAACATCCAGGCAGCCATCGGTTTTGGCCAGATGGAACGCATCAACGAATTGACATCGCGAAAGCGCGAGATCTTCCGGGCATACAACGACGAGCTGTCCGGCATGGAGGGGGTTTCGATGAACCCCGAACCCCCGGGCACACAAAATGGATGTTGGATGCCGACCGTCGTATTCGACGAATCAACGGGAATAAAGTCGGAGCGCCTCACGGCGGCATTTGCGGCGGAGAACGTCGATGCCCGGGTTTTCTTTCATCCACTGTCGGCGGTCCCCCCCTTCGCGGGATCGCTGGGAGGCAAATGGGCCGGCGACATTCCTCGTCGCGCAATCAACATCCCTAGCTTCCACGACATCACGCAGGACGAGCAGCGCCGAGTCGTCCAAGTCATCCGGGATATTCGCGGTGCATGAAAGTTACGTTCTTTGGGGAAGTTCGGGACACGCCAAAGTACTGGTGGGCATTATCGGACGATTGAGTGGGCGGGTGCTGGCTACGTTCGACAACGATCCGGCTGCTGCGCCATTACCTGGAACCCCGCTGCATATCGGGGAGGCCGGGTTTGAGCGATGGCGAGCCGAATGTGGCGACGTCCATGACGTCCATGCGCTGGTGGCTGTCGGGGGTAACCGTGGCCTCGATCGGATCAACATTCTGGCTCGGATGGTCGCCTCGGGCCTGCGGGCTGAACCATTGATCGATCCTCGCGCGAGCGTTGATGCCACAGCAAAGCTCGGCGGAGGCTGTCAAATTTTGCCGGGCGCGGTGGTGTCTGCGGACGCCTCACTCGGGGATGGTTGCATCGTCAACCATAAAGCCTCTGTCGACCACGAGTGCCAAGTTGGTTCCGGAGTGCACTTGGCCCCGGCAGCTACTCTTTGTGGCCTCGTGTCGGTCGGCGATGCGGCGATGGTGGGAACGAATGCCACCGTACTTCCGCGAGTAAAGATCGGGCAGTCTGCCACAGTCGGAGCCGGTGCCGTGGTTACCAAAGACGTACCCGACTACGCAGTCGTTGTGGGAAATCCGGCTCGTGTCATCCGGATCGAAGCACCTTAGGAGGCATGAACGTGGCGGAAGACGCTTACAAAGACCATCGCCGGATCGTCGGCGAGAACGTGCAAGCTTTGGCGAAAGATAAGGAGCTTGCGCGCTTATCGTCCGAATGGCTCAATCGAAGCGCCGAGAGTCGCTACTCGTACAACTTCGAGTGGCTAGGGCGACCGATCATTCAATACCCACAGGACATCGTCTGTCTTCAAGAGTTGATCTGGAACGTTAAACCCACGGTGATCGTCGAGACCGGGATAGCGCATGGAGGTTCGCTGATCTTCAGCGCATCAATGCTTGCATTACTTGACGTGTGCGAAGCTGCTACCAGCGGTGTGCCCGTCAACGTCGGCGGTTCCCGTCGGCGGGTCATCGGAGTCGATATCGAGATACGGCCCCACAATCGTGCGGCAATAGAGGCCCACCCACTAGCTCCCTACATCACCATGATCGAGGGATCGAGTATTGAGCGAGAAACGATTCAACAGGTCCACGATGCCGCGCGCGGCCACGAGACGACTCTCGTCTGCCTCGACAGCAACCACACACATGATCATGTCCTCGCCGAACTATCGGCGTATTCGCCACTGGTGACACCGGATAGCTATTGCGTGGTATTCGACACGGTTGTCGAGGACATGGGCGCCGACTCGTTTCCGGACCGACCGTGGGGCCAAGGCAACAACCCCAAGACGGCGGTCTGGGAGTTCGTTAAGTCGCATTCCGACTTCGAGATTGACCGTGACATCCAGCACAAGCTGCAGATAACTGTAGCGCCCGACGGATTCCTGCGGCGCGTGCGTTGAGGGCTGGTCAGCTCATCAAGCGCCAAAGAAGTCGCCGGAGAGTTCGGATTCGGGGCTCAAGTAACTTATTTGCATTGCACTCTCGGACGCCCGCAAGTGCACTTCGAGGCCGCAAGGGCAGTTTTGGTTTTGACGCGTCGCATTCTCGTTCCCCGCGACTCGCCTGCCTTCAACGCCGGTTGGCCTGAGACCCACGATCAGAGCTGACCAAGCCGCCTGCACTCCGGGTGCCCACACGACCGGATTCTGACCACCGGCAATGCCGAAACGCCACCCACCGCTGGACCAACCAGAGATAATGACCTCTGCGAATGCCCGCGCACGCGCGACCACCGAAAGGATTCGTCCGTGAAATTCGCCCTGGCCAGCTATGGAACTCGCGGCGACGTTGAGCCCTGCACGGCCGTGGGTCGCGAACTGCAGCGCCGCGGGCACGAGGTCCGCATGGCCGTTCCGCCCAACCTAGTCCCCCTCGTCGAGTCGGCCGGCCTGTCGGCGGCAGGGTACGGGCCCGATCAGCAGGACGGCTTCTGGGACACCGACTTCCTCGGCAAGTTGTGGAATGTCCCCGAGGTGAGGAGGCGGTGGCGGGAAGCCCAGCATCTGCTTACTGAGTCCTGGGCGGAGATGAGCGCGACCCTGGCATCGCTCTCCGAGGGCACCGATCTGGTGTTCACCGGCCCGGGCTTTCCGGGGGTTGCGGCGAACGTGGCCGAATACCTCGATGTGCCGTTGGCCACGATGCACTACTTCCCCATGCGGCCCAACGGGCAGCTCGCGCCTCACCTGCCGGCGCCGGCGGTACGCACCGTGATGACGGCGCTGGACTGGACGCAGTGGCGGGTGACGAAGAAGGCGGAGGACGCCCAGCGCCGTGAACTCGGCCTGCCCAAAGCGAAAGGCCCTGCCCCACAACGGATGGCCGCCCGCGGGGCGCTGGAGATCCAGGCCTACGACGAGGTGTGCTTTCCCGGGTTGGCCGCCGAATGGGCCAAATGGAACAACCAGCGGCCCTTTGTCGGCACGCTGACGATGGAGTTGACGACAAATTCCGACGTCGACGTCGCGTCGTGGATCGCGGCGGGAACGCCCCCGATCTGCTTCGGCTTCGGCAGCACATCGGTCGAATCTCCGGCCAATACAATCAACATGATTGCTAAGGCGTGCGCGCAGCTGGGCGAGCGCGCGCTGGTGTGCTCCGGCAAAACGGATTTCAGCGATGCGCCACGGTTCGACCACGTCAAGGTGGTGGGCCCGGTGAACTACGCAACCATTTTTCCCGCCTGCCGCGCGGTGGTCCATCACGGCGGTTC